>CALIEE010000025.1 GCA_938022485.1 uncultured bacterium
TAAGGAGTATGATTTAGTTACTTTTCTGGGAGAAAAATCCTGGGCCGAAGATTATGAAAACGGAAGTTTCATCACTATTTATTTATCCCCAGCTGATTACCATAATGTTCATGTTCCCCTCGACAGTTGTCTGAAGGAGATGTCCTATATCCCTGGTACTCTTTGGCCAGTGAACAGCTGGTCAGTTGAGAATGTTGAGGAACTTTTTTCTGTCAATGAGCGAGTGGTCTTTCGACTAGAGACTGAGTTGGGAGATGAGTTTTTATTGGTGATGGTGGGAGCTACTAATGTTGGGTCAATTGGAGTTAGTTTTTCTGACTTTAGGACCAATACAATGAAAAGGATTGCAGCTGGAGCTGGTAAAGCCCAGTCCAAAGTTAATCCGGAGATTGATTTCGCTAGAGGTGATAAATTGGGAAGTTTTTTCTTAGGCTCAACGGTGGTTTTGATTTTTAGGCCTGGGGAGATGAGTTTTGATAAGATCGCTTTGGGGCAAAAAATTAAAATGGGTCAGTTTTTAGGAGAGCTTGATGGAGCTAGTAATAGGTCTAAGGGGGAGTAAGCTCTCCCTAGTTCAGGGCGAGAGTCTTAGGAAGATGTTAAGTGCCTTAGGTCTTAGCTCGTCCTTGAAAATAATCAAAACTACTGGTGATAGGCGATCGGAAGGCTTAAAGGTAAAGCATGCTCAAGATAAGCAAGAGTGGGTAGCTGAAATAGAAGAGGCTCTTCAGCGTAAGGAAATTGACCTGGCTCTGCATTCTGGAAAAGATGTTCCTGTCGGGCTTAGCTCGGGTACTAAAATCGAGCCTCTATCGAACATAGCCTCTCGAGAAGATGTATTTATATCTTCGGAGTTTTTTGGCTCGGTTGAAAAAATTCCCCAGGGTTTAAAAGTTGGCACTTCCAGTGAGAGAAGAAAGAAGCAGTTGCTAAGGCTTTTTAAGGAGCCAG
Source organism: uncultured bacterium (assembly GCA_938022485.1). Taxonomy (GTDB): domain Bacteria; phylum Bdellovibrionota_C; class UBA2361; order SZUA-149; family CALKYB01; genus CALKYB01. Next base: position 952 of record CALIEE010000025.1, read on the forward strand.
AAGTATTACCTTTAAGGGGAAATATAGATACCCGTCTAAAGAGGCTAGAAGAGGGGTCACTTGATGGGATAGTTCTCGCCAAGGCAGGAATTGAACGCCTTGGTCTAGTGCCTTCAAATTGCATTCAGCTTCCTTGTCTCACGGCAGTAGCTCAAGGAATTTTGGCTATACAGTTTCGGGAAGGGGATCTTAATATTGCCAAGCTAGTCCCTTCTTTGACAGATGAGGAGTCTCAGTTAATTTTTAAAACTGAACGATTATTTATCGAAAAAATTGGAGCTGATTGTCATTCAGCAGTGGGTGTCAGGGCTGCAGTTGAGGGCGATCTTTTGAATTTGCAGTGCGATGTTTTTCAACCTGATGGGGAAGGGTTTTTTAGGTCTGAAGTATCGGGAGATCTTAAAGTATCGGAGCAGTTAGTTGATCACTTAGCTGGCAATTTGTTCTCTGAGCTTGGAGAGAACTTATTTAAAAGTTAGATGCCTTTTCCTACTTCACCCATCCAGTGCCTTGGGACGTATCCTTCAGCTCCTCTGGATTCATAGTAAATTTTTTCACTCATTTTTTCAGCGTCTTCTTGCATCATCGAACCGGCAAAGCCGATGGCCATTAAGAGGACAACTCCCATGAATATGCAAAATGCTTTTCCCATAAATTATTCGACCCATTAATTTTTTAAACTCTCTGTAGTTATGGCGAAAGTTTGTAAACTGTATCAGGGAATGCCGTAAGTAGTTGAAATCACCAAACTAATTAGCGAGTAACTAGCCTATTGTGAATCTATGAAGTTTTAGACCTTTTACTTTCGAGTTAAAAGACAATGCTGGCTCGGAGGAAATAGGGTTTCCCTTTTTCCATTACTAAATTTCTACAGATAATCTAGCCAAGACCTGCCTCTAAAATGGCCGCAGGTGACTCAGAAAGTTTTTTACTAAAGTCTTTTAGGACCTTTTCTGGGTCAAGTGACGAGCCTAAAAGAGTGGCTACTCTAAGCATCACGAGGTCAACGGTGCGGTCAGGGCAACTTGCACCGGAGGTTAGAGCCACGGTGATAGGTCTTTTGTCAGGGAGCCAATTCCCCGATTCGACTACTTGTTTCTTTGCAGGTAAGAAGTGCCTGATAGTTTTTACTGATTCTATTTCTAGTTCGTTTTTGACATAGTAGGTTGGGATTGTTTCTTCGCAAAGTTCGAAAAGATGGCTGGTGTTAGAACTATTATAACCTCCAACAACTATCGCTATATCTGCTCCAGATTCAATTAGGTTCATAGTAGCTCTTTGGTTTTCACTAGTGGCGTAGCAAAGTGTGTCTCGAGTGTCAGCAAAGTGCTTGGATATATTGCTTTCACCATGGACTTCAACCATTGCTTTTCGAATCATATCTGCAATTTCTCTAGTTTCTGTTGCCAGCATGGTGGTTTGATTAACAACGCCGACCTTTTGCAAATGTTTTTCTGGGTCGAATTCAGCTGACATTCCTTGACCAAGGTGTTCTCCAAGTTGTGCTGCGGAGATCTCGCCTCTGATAAATTGGCAAATAATTTCTGCCTCGGCTTTGTCTAAGACAATTATGGTAGGGGAAGTTTCCTTGCTATGAGAGAACGTGGCTCGAGTTTCCTCATGAGTTCTTTTTCCATGAACAATAACAGAGTAGCCCTTTTTACCTAGCTCTCCAGAGCGCTTCCAAACTTTTTCTACGAAAGGGCAGGTAGTGTCATAGAAATAGGGGTCGATTCCTTTTTTGTCTAAAGCATCTTGTATTTCAACGGTAGTGCCGAAAGCAGGTACGATTACAATGTCTTCTTTAGTTAAACTGTCGAATGGCACGATGGTCGAGCCATCGGTTCTCATTAAGAACTTTACGCCTCGTTCCTGCAGATCGGTGTTTACCTGGGGGTTGTGAATCATTTCGCTTAACAAAAAGATTCTCTTCCCTTGGTTTTCTTCGATTGCCCGGTAGGCAATTTCAATTGCATTCTCGACTCCAAAGCAAAAGCCAAAGTGTCGAGCAATTTTGAATTTAACAGTTTCAAAATCGAGTAGGCTGGGAGAAAAATCTTTTTTTCTAGGATCTAATACGCCCCTAGCTTGCTTGACTGTAGCTATTAGTTGAGAGCGATAAAATGGTGGAACGTTGAATTTTCTTGGCATTTGTCAGGAGAAGCTGCTCGGGTCACCTTTGTTGTCGTGGCTTTCCGATACTTCTCACAGCCGATCAGAGAGACTTTAGCTAAAAAATATTCCTTCTAAGAGCTACTCCATTCGATGATGGTCGAACGTCTTTCAGGGTGTAGTTCACTTCAGGTGATACAGCTTGGTTACGAATAACTTTCAACAAAGACTTACTATTTCTTCCGGTTTTACGAGGCCTTACTTTCTCTTCTTCGCGCAGGCTAATAGAAACCTGCTTTACAGGTTCACCAACAGTCGCTCCGAAGTAAGATTTAACGGGATTCACTACGTATTTTTTTACTGAAGTTTCCATGTTTTTCTCCGACTAAGTGGACAATTAAACAACTTGTTACCCAGAACCAGCTCAAAAAGCAGACTCATCCAGGCGTCTAAAAATTTAGTCACCCAGCGCAAAAAAACATAATTAACCGGAAAAAAAAGAGATGAGGAGGCGCTTTAAATTCCCCCCTTGCTTTCATTACTATACTACTATGAAAACAAATTTTCAATGGGGGTGTTAACCTTTTTTTAGTAGGGTAGAAGCCTACTAGATTCTGTTATGTAGAAACGATCTAGTTGATGCTATTTAAAGATCGTTATTGTTGTAATTATAGGCACTTAGCTGGCTTTATGTTTTAGTTAAACTAGTTTTTGCGTAGAGCCTCAGCTAGTTCTTGTTGAGGCTCTGGGGGTTAAAGATTACCCGTGTCTCAATGTGATTGGAGTGCCTGCCCAGGCGGGCCGAGATGTCGCAACGAGGATGTTTTTAGGAAAGAAGAGAAAAGGTGCCAGAGGGCTTACCTGTTGGAGAAGAATTGGCTGCTGAAAGAAAACTAGAAATAGTCGAAAAGCAAACCGCGGTTGAGGTTGGAATGACCGAACAGCAGTTTGACTTGATGGAAGAGGGCTTGGGTCGAGCTCCTAACCAGGCTGAATTTGCCATGTTTTTATCTCTTTGGAGTGAGCAGGTAGCTTCTGGAAGTTCTAGAGAATTAATTAGTGAGTTGGACGGAGTTCGTCCTGATAACTTTTTGCCTGGGATTGGTTTGACCACGTTTGATGCCGACAATCTGTTGGCTATCTCATGTTCGGAACGTAACCATTTTACTAATATTGCCCCAAAACTGGGAGCCGAAATAACAGTAGGGGCAGTTTTAGATCAAATGATGGAAGTGGGAGGGGAGCCTTTGTTTTTAAGTCATTCACTTTGCTTAGGTGATGCTGACAAACTTGCTACCCAAACTATAGCCAAAGAGACAGTGGCTGGCCTCAGCAGGGTTGGCAATATAGCAGGTATACCCTCGTTTCCGCTCTCTCTAGAGTTTAGTCAGGATTATGACAGTGGCTTTCTCCTTTCATCTACCTGCGTAGGCTTGGTGCCCAAAAGCAGTATGACCAATACTGGAAAAGCAGATCTTGGTAGTCCTATTGTTTATTTCGGTTTGCCAATCGGAAGTGATGGCTTGGTTGGTCAAGATGGAGGTCCGCCAAGGCTTCCGGTGGTAGATATTTTTTATCAGACGCGTTTAGCCCGAGTGATTCGAATGGGTCGAGAGCAGGGTATCTTTAAAACTTTGTTACCTGTTGG
>CALIEE010000026.1 GCA_938022485.1 uncultured bacterium
TATTCTTCTCTCCCAACTTCGAGTCCTTAAAAAATAGCTCCTTCAAAAGATAGACTAGAATAAGAAACCCCAAGATGATCTTTAGATTTCCATCATCCAAATTACTTAGAGCAACAGTTCCAAGTAGTGCACCAATAAGAGCAGCAGGGCCTGCAGCCTTGACAATCTCCCAATCTATTTCTTTTCGAGCATTAAAAGCAGCTACCGCTGTAAAGGCTTGTATACAAAGCAACAGCGTGACAACTACTTTCAGAGGAAACAGCTGGGATAGTAAAGGTAAGGAAATTAAGCCCGCACCAAAGCCAAAGACCCCGTCAAAAAAGAAGGCGGCAGCCAAAATCAAATTTGCAAATACTAAGTCCAAAAATTCCCCTGATTTGAGACCAACGCGCTCAGCCAATAGCAAAGCTCGGCTCAGAGCTAGTTCAGAGCGAAGTAACTAGCGGTAATCGATTGGAAAAAAAACCTTTAATGGGGGAATAGGCTTGGACTAAAGGGAGAAAAGCCTAAGTACCTAAAAACACCTAGCTTTTGAGTTTTTCAAGGGACGTGGCTAACCACCAGAAAAAGGGTTAGGACCAGCTCTCAGCCGTCTTTTCGGCTTATTAGATTGGTAGTTATCAAACTGTCTAGATGAGAGAAGGCTTTGCAAGTCGGCTTCAAACTCCTCAACCCTAGCCTGATGAGCCTGTTTACTATTGCCCCCTCGCTCAACCTCCAGGCTCTTACGCTCCTCTAGCCTGACTAAAGCTGCCTCAACCTGGGCACTCTGCTCGATTGAAAGTTCGAGGTCACTCTCCAACTTGCTTAGCCTTCTCTTCACACTTTCAAACGTTTCGGCTTCCTGAAGAGATTTTTTCAAGCCGCTGTAATTCTCTGCCCCCTCAGCTCCAATAACATTTTCTATCAATGCTACCTTTTTCTCTTCCGGAATAAACTCTCCTTGAGCAGACTGATTAAAGAGTTCTGAAATTATATCACCAATCTCTCGGCTCTCAGAATCTGATAAAGAATAAACTTGAGAAATCAAAGTTAGCTCGTGACTAACCACTGCCGCTCTAATTCTCGAGGCTGCCCTTGGAGTATGTCCTTGGAGAGCTTTAAAAGCATTCTTACCTAGAGCATAGTCCTTTGAAGCCTGTTCAACTTCAGCGGCAGTCCCTGAACTTTCCTGAGTTTTACTGGGTAGCGGAAATTTTTCACGCAGCTTAGCCTGGCGAGGAGTAAGAGCGGGGGCTTTTGGCTGAATAGCTTCAGGCTCAATAGCACTTCCCTCAACAGACCGTTCGGAAATCCCCTGCCTCTTTACCTGCTTAGTCTGTTCCGGCCCTTCGAATGGGCGCAGGAAATAGACTAAAGCAACGATAAGCAACAGTAGTAAGCAAAAAACCACTACTTTCTTCATCTTTCAGACCCAGATTACCTTACAGGAGTAGCTACCCTGTAATTATCATTAAAGCCCAGCCTTACTACATTGGCTACAATCGAGTTTGGAGTAGTAGGTTGAACCCTGATAACCCCAAACACATTTGGAACATCTAGGCTACATAGATCAAACTCTAAAACACCCTGAGCCGGAACTGTTACAACATTTCCTAGCAGTATCTGAGTGCCATCAAATCGGGTGGCATCAAGAGTTACGTTTTCAGGACTAGAGCTTAAGTTACCAAGCAACAACGAACAACCTTGATCAAGAAAAGTATTGTAAGAGCCTTGCATCACTGTCCCTAAGGCTTCTCTTCCAGCTAAGGCATAAAAGTTGTTTAGGCCAAGAGTTGCATTTCGCCCATACTGCATAACGTTAACAATTATTTCAGCACCGGAAGTATCTGTTACACGTGCCACCCCTAAGCTATTAGGTAGAAAGCCATCCAAAACAAAATGCTGAGTGCCTTTTGGTGGCAAGTTGATAGTCGTATCAAGCACTCTGTTACCGTTCTGGTCATCCACCTCGATTTCAATATTCGAATTACTAGAGGAAGAATTCGAAATTTCGAGCACCGAAGTCAAACCTCGCGTATCAACCGGAGCAATTAGAGGCTGTAAAGAACCTCTAACCGCCGGAATAGCTACCGCCTCTTCCACTGGGAATATTGGAGAGACCCCTCCATAGACATATCTGGCAAGAGTGACTCTAAATGTAGCTGCACTGTTATCGGGACGCCATTCTAAAAGTCCGATTCTATTTGCTCCAAACTCATGAATTCCAAAGTCCTGTCTTCCATCCGGAGGTAACACTGCAGGAATACTTTGAAGAACAGAACCATTGTCAGCATAAACAATAACCTGGCCTGACTGAGAACTTTGCTCACTATTAGCCACTGTTAACCAGTTAGCTGCGAAGAAACCAAATTCCGCAGGGTCTAAGCTAGGGTGAAAAGTATTAAACTGAACAAATACTGGGCCAGCCACAGGGTTAGAGAAAGGCATCACCAATACAAAGTCAAAGCTCCCTGCCCCATCAGGTCGATACATCAACATCCGACCATCAATATCACCAGCTTGAGAATTGCTGTCCACAAGCTCAGAACAAACCGTTCCTATCGAATCAGTGCTCCAACCCGGCAAGTCATGCGCACCGCGGTCAGTTTGAGCTCCCGGTAAAACTGAGAAATTCTCTACTCCAATCGGAGTTCCAGCGAGGGTAAAAAGTGTCGACTGCAGGTTTCTGTTGCTGTTGGTAAAGTTTGTAAACTCAGCAAAGTTAGCTGTCATGCCAAGGAAACCATTCCAGTCATAGCAAAACTCTTTCTCGAGTTGAAAGATAAAACTGGAACTATCAAGAGGGTCTGAGCCGTCCGTAACCTCCTGACCATCACTTACTCCATCCCCATCTGTATCAAAAAGATTTGGGTTGGTTCCGATCCCAGCCTCAGTTACATCACTGAGCCCATCGCCATCCGAGTCCCCAGGCGGAGGTAATGTGCTAGTCGTTGTTGTTGTGGTTGTTGTAGTAGTTGTTGTGGT
>CALIEE010000027.1 GCA_938022485.1 uncultured bacterium
AAATACCTCACCAACTACTCCCTGTAATCTCTAGCGACTCGATCACCATACTTGACATATATAGTCGGTTACAAGACCCTAGTCTTGTCGGATCTTTCCAATTTCCCATTCTAGTGAAGAATTTCCCCAGTCTTTTGTAAAGCTAACTGGTCGCCCAAAACCAGAGCTATCCATGAGATTGGGTGCTCAAGAGGTTTTTGACACTTTTTTCAATTCACAATTCCATTTCAGCAAGAGGACTCTATTATGTCTTTTATAAAGGTATTGTTGGGAGTTGAGTCTGACGACTTAAAACCCTTTTTCGTAGACGGGTTTCTTAAGACAGGGGCCAAACTCAAATTCAGGAAAAACAAAAATAAAAATGGTCCAAGGAAGTATAAGTTGTTCTTTGAAGCAGACATCAAAAATATTCAGTTTGCGAAACACCTTCCTCCAGGAACTGCAGATAAATACTGTGAGATGGTAGGGTATCTGTTCCGTGATTCTTTTGGCTCCAATGGTGAAAGCATTATGGCTTGCCGTAAAGACATCGGGAGTGACCTGTCAGAAAAAGTAAACCTCGAAATTGTTTGTATCCAGACTTTACAAACTCTACGTATAATAATTTATTTCGAGCAACCGCTGATGGTCCGCAAAAGGTGTATTCTTTCTTTTGATCAAACTCCATATCCACAGGATGAGCATGAGTTTGTTCCAGTGAATAGTCTGCATGCTTTCACTGATCCGGAGAATATCAATCGACAAGGTTTCCAAATACACCCCCACTATGTGGATCTTGCCGTTCAAGGAGATTTTAAGGAGGATTGCCTTAATCACTTCTCATATGGTTTGCTAAGAAGCTTATTGGAGAGGCGAAAGCCAAGTGCCCTTTACAAAGATTTCAGTTTGAATCTTAAGGAGCTGGGCTTTCGGGAAAATCAGGAGGGTTTTAACTGTGTGCGAGATAGGAGTGGAAATATATTCCCACTTCGCAGACCTTATGGAGAGGAATGGAAGCATGAACTTCTCTCTGCTTCCAGATACTTCCATACGGTGAAGGCCGAGCTCTGGTCTGGCTATTTCAATTTACTTGCAAACAATATGATGAGTATCGACGACCTGGGCTATGAAGGTTTTTTTCCTTCCAACTCGGAAAGTGATCAAATACTCAAAGACATTATTGCTGAAGATCTGAAACAACCACGACCTAATGTAATTACTGAACCACCTCGTTTGGGTGAGTGCTTTTTACCGGAAGGAGCGTATGTAAAGCCTCGGGGTAGATATTTAATAGTTCTCTACGAACGAGATGGCACAACTTACTACGCGGTAGACTCTCCTTTTTATGGAGTTGGCGTAAATATTTTTACAGCTCAGTCTGCAGCGGAAAAATATGTACTTCGTGGTGAGCCAAGAAAAGAAGCTCTGAATAGTGAGAGCTATCTTGGTCCAGTGGTCAAGCATGTCGGTAACTATGCAGCTAGAGTCGATGTTAGAATTGATGAAAGCCGCAGCCTGACAATCCCGGCTTAAATTTAGAGGTTGAACTAGTAATGGGCCAGTAATACCATTTTTGGTATTAACTGGCCCATAGGAGCATCCAGTCTCAATTATTTCTATAATTCTATTCTTGTTTGTTTGGTTTAATATTTTAAAGTTTTAATCATTACTGCAGAGATCGTTTGAGATCTTTAATACTCAAACTGAAATTTGTTAAGAGCAATAGCTTGCCAGAAAAAACATAATTCTCATGGTATTCGCTGTTTAAGTTTCATTCAAATTATGGCATTAGGTGGTGTTGTTTTAGTGAATAAAAAATTGCATAGAACAGCGCATGAATAGTGCTCCATTTAGAATAGTTGTGCTGGCCTCGGGTCGAGGGTCTAATTTTGAGGCTCTTGCTGATTTTGTCGGTCAAAACCCAAGGCAAGCAGAGATTGTTGGTCTAGTTACTGACAAGTCCAAAGCTAAAGCTCTTAAGATTGCAGAAGAGATGGACATTCCTTCTGAGGTTATAAAACGCCAAAAATCTGAAAGATCCAATCAAGAGTTCTTTCATGAAATAACCACCGCGGTTGAAAAACTTCGACCAGACTTAGTGGTATTAGCTGGCTTCATGAGGATCATCTCAGCAAACTTCATCAAACAATTTCAAAACAAAATAATTAATATTCACCCATCGCTGCTGCCATCTTTTAAGGGCCTTGATGCTCAGAAACAGGCTCTGGAGGCAGGTGTTCATTTTGCGGGTTGCACCGTTCACACAGTTGTTGAAGAAGTCGACGCAGGGTCTATCTTGGGACAAGCTGTTGTTCCAGTCCTGCCCTCGGACACTGTTGAGAGTCTTTCAGATAGAATACTTAGAGAAGAGCATATCCTTCTTCCAAAAGTGGTAGAATCAATCTTGAATAAAGAAATCAAAATTGATAGCCAAGGTAAAGTAAGCTTTGGTAGCTGTAGGCCTACTAACAGTAAATCCACACTTTCAAGCGTTAATTGACCAGAAAAAAGGAATGAAGCAATGGGAAAGGTAGTAGATATTAGTCGCTCAAGACGGCAAGCCAGAGCTCCTGAAAACACGGCACATGTTCTATTCTTTGGTCATGCCACTACATTGATAACTACCGAAAAAGGTAAAAAGATCCTAATTGATCCCTGGCTACAAGATAACCCTCTATGTCCGGAAGATCTTAAAGACCCAGGTGAGCTGGATGCCATAGTATTAACCCATGGTCATACTGATCACGCCGGCTGTGCTTTGCGAATAGCCGAAGAAACTGGTGCTAGGGTTTTTGCGATTTTCGAGCTAGCCAATCTTTTGGTTGCCGAGGGCTTATCTGAAAGTCAGATTGAGCCGATGGGAAAAGGTGGCACGGTTGCTCTCAGTGATGCTCATGGCATTAAAATTCATTTAACCGACGCTTTTCATTCAAACTCCTACACAAAAAAAGATGGATCTGTGCATTACGCCGGAGAAGCCTGTGGAGTCGTTGTTCAACTTGAGAGTGGAAGGGCCATTTACCATGCTGGGGACACTGCTCTGTTTAGTGATATGGAATTAATCCAAGAGAAGTTTGAACCAGAGGTTGCTCTACTTCCAATTGGAGACAGGTTCACCATGGGACCTCTTGATGCTGCTAGAGCTACAAACCTAGTAAAGCCAAAAACTGTGATTCCGGTTCACTATGATACTTTTGATCTTCTCACAGGAACAGCAGAAGTCTTTACAGAGCATCTTTCAGGTTCTAGTAGTAGCGTAATTCCACTTTCGCCAGGGGAAAGCTACAGTTTCTAGGCTAAACTGTTTTTAGGTTTTCGTTAAATAAAAGAATCGTTACCGAGGAAAAGACCCCTTCCTCTCTACCAACAAAACCCATTTTTTCGCCGGTGGTTGCCTTTACGTTTACTTGGCTTGGTTTGCCTTTCAGTAGTTCTGAAATATTTTGTTCAATTGTCTCGATATGAGAGGCGAGCTTTGGTTTTTCCAAACAGACCAGACAATCAACGTTAACTAGTGTCCACCCCTCATTCTGGCAGCTTGTCCATACCTTTCTTAAAAGCTCTTTACTACAAGCATCCTTATGCTCAGGATCCGTGTCAGGAAACCATCTTCCAATATCACCCTTCCCTGTTGCCCCAAGCACAGCGTCGATTACTGCATGTAGAAGAACATCAGCGTCAGAGTGGCCATCTAGTCCTTTATCGTGCTCAATTTTTAGACCACCTAGGATAAAATCCCTACCCTCAACTAAACGGTGAGAGTCATAGCCTTGACCAACCCTAAGTTTTTGAAAATCACTGGGCATGTTTCTGAAGCCTTCCTTTAGAATCCACTGTCATAGTTCTGTGGTGGGCTTTGTAGCCGACTCTGCAGCGGGTTTTCCTTAAGGAATCCATAACCCCTAAGATTTCTAGTTATGTGGGTCAAAGCCAGAACCTTTGGCACATAGTCTCTGGTTTCTTTGTTTAACTCCCCGCTTCTTGCAATAAAGAAAAAATCTCTACTTCCTGTTTTTTTCATCGACCGCCTCACCCTACCAGGGCCAGCGTTATAGGCCGCTAGAGCAAGTGGCCAATCTTCGAATTGATCATAAAGGTCCATAAGATGTTCAGCTGCAGCTGTGGTCGCCTTTAATGGATGCAGCCTTTCATCTTTTAGCAAACTAACTTTTAGTCCATAGGCTCGAGCCGTGGCTGGCATAAACTGCCAAAGTCCAACTGCCCCTGCGCCGCTTCTTGCACCAGCATCAAATCCACTCTCAGCAAAAGCAACATTCACTAAGTCTAGTGGCAAGCCTCGTGACTCGAACTCTGGTCGGATAAAGTCTGAGTAGCGCTGAAGCCTTTCCAGCCCATTTTCTACGAACTTTCGATCTCTTTTGGTGAAATGACTAACCTGGCGGAGGACCTCCGGGATTTTAGGGATGTCCAAGGAAGGTGGTTGTGCTTGAAAAGCTGGAACGCTCCTACTCGAGGAGAAGAACTCCTCCAAGGCTTGGCTACCCTCAGTGCTCAACCTTCCCTCTGGTCTTGGGGCATCTATCCTTCTGCAACCTGAAGTTCCTAGCAAAAGAAACAAAAGAATCAGAAGCGCGAGTTGAGTTAAGTGCTTGATATTAATGATATTATCTCCCTCGGAATTGATTCCAGCTCTTAGTGCAACACTTTATCTTTAATTTTGAATAATAGTGCAAATGGGACAATTAAAAGAAAGGCTTTTAATTACGGATAAATTGTTGCAGTAATACTTAGTTTTACTGGATTTATACACAGCGTGCGAATATGGGTAGAGAAGAGTTTCAACTTTTAAAAGAAGGTGTGGTCAAGCGGAAGGTGAAAAGACGCCTTGGATTGTTTATTGACGGCTTAGGATTAGACCGAGCTACGCGTAGACTAGACCGCAAAGTGGATCTCTCTCGACTAGTGGCTGGATTGACCAGCGGCATGCAACCCGAAGTAGCTAGATACTACACACTCATTCCTAACGAAGATGACGCCAGACAGTTTGCTTTTCTCGACGCAGTTGAAAGAGCTGGACTCGAAGTTGTTGTAAAAAGACTTCCCCCTAAAGGTGTTAAGCGACAGGTATCAATGGATGTTCATATCGCAGCCGACTTAATAGCTTTTGGCTATGGACATTTTGAAGTTGCTGCCGCGGAAGAAGCTGAAAAGCAAGTTGCTAACGGTCCAGTTGCCCCTTCGGAAAAGAAATCTAAACCGCCAATTAAGCGTATGGCGAATATTGTTTGCCCAAGTCGTGAAGTGGCCTACGGTATATTCATGTGTAATCAGTTTGGGGTTGAGACCTCTCTTTCAGACTTTGGCCAATACGGAACGTCAAAAGGCGGCTGGAAAGGCGTTGAAAGATGGGTTGATTTATCAACTTCAGAGACTATCTGGCGCGACTAAACTCTACTTTTCTTTCAACTCCGGCAAAAGCCCGAGTTTTAATAGAGATAAGAGGAGAGTGAGCAGTAATAACCTTCAAAGTAAAATTAACCTCTATTTCTGCCCACTATT
>CALIEE010000028.1 GCA_938022485.1 uncultured bacterium
GGATATCCAGCTTGCCCTGATCATACTGAAAAGCAGACAATCTGGGATTGCTTGCAAGTGGAGTCTAATATCGGTTTGAAACTAACTGAGAGCTTTGCGATGAGCCCTGGGGCTTCCGTTTCTGGACTTTACTTCTCCCACCCGAAATCGCGTTATTTTGGGTTAGGTAAAATTTCTAAGGACCAAGTGTTAGACTATGCCCAGAGAAAGGGCTGGAGTGTCGACCAGACGGAAAAATGGTTGGGACCGAATCTAAATTATCAGTAATTTACTCGGTCTTTATTTCCTTGCTCCTTTTTTCTTTGCCCCTCGAGCTTTGATAGTCGGGGCTATCACGTTAAATTCTGCTGCTTTTCTCTATCTGCTTTTTACTTTAAATCCCTTGAAGTAAGTTCCGTCTATACGTATACTGAAAGCGTCGAGGATGCGGCGGTTTAGTCATAGCGTTTTTTTGGAGGGCCATTTGATGGACAAGCATAGAAACAATAAGCCAGCAGTTGAAATATCTGGTCAGGATGTTGAGCAAAGTCAAAAGAGCGGTCCGGTTTTGCCTTCGGGAAAGTTAGTTCGAAGGAGCCTGCTTCGAGCAGGAAGAAAAGACCTTGCCAATATTAAGTTCGATACTTCTTCACCCTTAATTAGACAGAGTTGGCATAGCGACTCCAAACATGTTCTTTGCCTCAATGCTTACCCAAATGGCATCACTGTTTCGCAGCACGAATGTAGCGAGGATTCTAAGTTTATTCCTGAAAGTTTTCAGCTGAGGCTTAGGGACTCAAGAGAGTTTAGATTGCCTAAAGGGAAGTATTATCTCTACCGAGATGCTGTGAGGACAGCCCTCGAAAAACATCTCTCAGCTCTTCATAAATCTGGTTTGCTCGCCCGAACAACGATATATTTTGGGACAGTGACTGATCCTTTTCTATCTTTCCGCAAGAAGTTTGATGTGACGATGGCTTGTTTGGAAATAATCGAAAAGTTTAAGCCTGGACGACTAATCATACAGACCAGATCCCCCATGGTTATTTCTGCTCTTCCGGCCCTTAAGGAACTTGCTGAACGTTCAGTAGTTTCAATTCCTGTGGAGACAATTTTGGAGGACTCTGTATCCAGCTATACCCCGGGACTTCCTAGTATTTCAGAACGGTTTGTTGCTGCAAGTGGACTTCGGCGACAAGGGGTTAGGGTTAATCTACAAGTTGCACCGGCTCTTCCTTACGGTGATTTTTACAAAGATGCTTGGAAGTTTGCTGAGCTTTTGGAATATTATGGTGACTACGTAACATTTGGAAGCTTGGCTCTCGGTCGCAAGGAGGAAGAGCGGCAACTGAAGCAGTTTGCGATTTGTCAAAAGCTAGCTGCCGACAAGAGGTACCATTTTTTGAGACCTTATAGTTATAGAAATATCTTTAAGGCGCTGCAGGAAATTGCCCCAGAAAAGTTAGAATTGCCAGTTAGAGACGATGGAAGCAAATCCAAGCAACTAAACCTTTTCGCCGCTTAAGCCCAGCTTGCACGCCGCCGACTATTCTTGCGGCGTGCTACAGTCCTATTCTTTTCCCTGAAGGCTATTTAGTTTACAGTGCTTCTATTGCATTAGGAGCTGAGATGGGGACTGTTTTTCTAGACCGAGACGGAACAATCAATGTTGACACTGGCTATGTCAGTGACGCTAGCTCTTTGGAGTTGATAGATGGAGCGGCTCAGGCTATCGGCGACTTGAAAAGAGCAGGTTGGGAGATAGTCATAGTTAGTAATCAAAGCGGTATTGGTCGGGGTTTAATAGAGCCGGAGCAGTTGAAGGAGGTGAACGGTAAGTTGAATCAACTTCTGCTTGGAAGTGATTCAGATGCTGTTATAGATTTTAGCTTTTTCTGTCCGCATGCTCCAAAGGAGCAATGCGTTTGTCGAAAACCTTTGGCTGGAATGCTGGGGAGCTACCTCAGTGAAGGAAACTTCTCTGCTGAGAATAGCTGGATAGTTGGTGATAAACTTTCGGATATAGGCCTTGGGGCTTCTTTAGGCATTCCTGAAACCCAGCGAATTTTAGTAAAAACTGGGAAAGGAGTTGCTGAAATTGCTCGGATTAGCTCTTTAGGTTACGAGCCAGTAATAGTAGACTCTCTACTGGAAGCAGGTGAGCTGATTTTGAGTTAGTTACCTTTATACCGGCTTTCGTCTAGACGAATATCTATTTTGGAAGGAGTGGACATGCGCTGTGTTGTGACAGGGGTTGCTGGGTTTATTGGCTCTAGTCTGGCTGATAAGATTCTTCAAAATGGTGGAGAAGTGATCGGTATCGACTGTTTTATTGATTACTATCCCAAAGAGATGAAGGAAAGAAACCTAGAGAAAGCTAGATCCTTCGACAATTTCACTTTTCATGATTCGGATCTCAATTCCCTCGACTTAGCGGAAGTTTGTGCTGGAGTGGATTATATTTTTCATCAGGCTGCCCAGGCGGGTGTTCGGGCTAGTTGGGGTGAGCAGTTTTCTATTTATACTGATAATAATATTTTAGCCTCACAACGTCTTCTAGAAGCTTGCCGGAGCGAACAAGTTAAGAACTCTTTAAAAAAATTGGTCTACGCTTCTAGTTCTTCAGTTTACGGAAATGCCCAGACCTTACCCACAACCGAAGATTTGCGTCCTCAGCCAGTTAGTCCTTATGGAGTGAGTAAGTTGGCCGCAGAGCATTTGATGGGTCTTTACAGTCAAGAATTTGGAGTGCCTACAGCTAGTTTGAGGTATTTTACTGTATACGGACCTAGGCACCGACCGGATATGGCCTTTCACAGATTTCTAAAAGCTGGTTTGACCGATACTTCTTTGACCTTGTTTGATGACGGAGAACAGTCTAGGGACTTCACTTTTATTGATGACGTGCTTCAGGCCAATCTGGATGCTGCAAAGTATGAAGGCAGTGAGTTAGTGTTTAATATTGGAGGTGGCTCTAGGGTTTCTATGAACCAGGTTATTGAAATCATGGAATCAATACTTGGAAAATCTTTGAAAGTAGAGAGAGGGCCTCGTCAGAAAGGAGATGTGAAACATACTGGTGCTGATACTTCTAGGGCTAAGCAAGGGTTTGGTTATTCTCCGAAAGTGTCCTTAGAAGAAGGTCTCAAGGCCGAGGCTGATTGGTTGGAGCAGGTTGTACTAAAGTCTGGTAGCTAGATGAAATGAAGAAAATTTTGGTCGTTCAGACCGGATTTCTTGGAGATGTTATTCTTTCCAGTCCAGTTTATCGTAATCTGAAAGAAATTTTTCCAGGAAGTTCAACAACAGTTCTTACCACCCCGCTTGCCATTGAATTGGTTGAGAATGATCCTGACGTTGATAGAGTCCAAGCCTTTGATAAAAGAGGGGAACATTCTGGCTTTGCTGGACTATTTCGCATGGCAAAAAAATTGCGCCTTCAGAAATTTGATATAGTTTTCTCCCTTCACAAATCTTCTCGCACCTCTCTTTTGCTTAAGCTAGCTGGCATTCCTTTGCGCTACGGCTTTTCAGAAGCATCCCTTAAATTTTTATACACCTCAACTTTTCCTAGAAAGGATCTTGAGCACGATGTTCTCCGTAATTTAGCAATATTTAGAAACGTTGGTGTCGAGCCCAAAGAACTGAAACAAGAAATGAGAATTGGCTATTCTCCTGAATGGCTGCAGGAAGCTAAGGAGGTGCTAGAACCGATTTCATCTAAGCCCTTAGTAGGCATAGCTCCTGGAAGTGTCTGGGAAACTAAGAAATGGTCGAGTGAAGGTTTTGCCAAAGTGGCCTCACAACTGCAGGAGGAGGGCTTTGCAGTGGTTTTAATTGGAGGACCTGCTGACAAAAGTGCTGCAAGTAAAATAATGGATAAAAGTGATAATTCGCCCCTTGATCTGGTTGGAAAAACATCGATTGGAGTTTCGGCAACAATTGTTTCTAAGCTTAAGCTGCTGATTACGAACGATAGTGCACCTCTACATATGGCATCAGCTGGCCACGTTCCTGTTGTTGCCTTGTTTTGCGCTACCGTTCCGTCTTTCGGCTATGGTCCGTGGAAAGTACCTCATCTTAATGTAGGGGTTGATTCTTTGGAATGCAGACCTTGCGGTAGGCACGGAGGTAACAGCTGTCCGATAGGAACGTTTGATTGCAGAAATTTGATTACTCCGGAAACGGTTATTGCCGCCAGTAAAAGAGTTATGGAAGAAGCTAGTGTCAGCGCAGCGTAGGTCTAGAGTATTTAAAAAAGGTGAGTGGCAATTTAGAGTTGCCCGACAGTCGGAAGTGGATATTGTTCAGCTTGAGTCTTATTTTGACCTAATAGCTTCCGGCGAGTTTGAAAAGGCTTTTCCGGCATCTCAAGAGCAAACGGTAAGATTGTCTAGAGGGGGCATTTATAGAGTTTCTATAGCTGATCTACCGATGGTCGTTAGGAAATACTACCGAGGTGGCCTAGTTCGTCATTTGAATAAGGATCTACATTTTGCCCTGAGCCTTGAGCCTCGTCCTTTTAGAGAGATGGACCTCTTGGATAATCTAGTTGAAGAGGGATTTCCAACGACACAACCAGTTTTTGCTGCGATTCGTAGGGTCCTGGCCGGAAGCTTTTACCAAGGTTATCTTGCAACCAAAGAGCTTGAAAATCACTCCAATTTTCTGTCGATGATAGTGGACTCTGAAAAGAAAAATGAAAAACTAGCTCATGCTGCTGGCTTAGCTGCGGATGAACTTTTAAAGCAAGGCGTTTTGCACCGAGACTTACACCCGGGTAATGTTTTAGTTGATAATGAAACAGGTGATGTTGCTATTATTGATTTTGATGGATTCAGGGTGACTGATAATGGGGGAAGTGAATCTGATAGAAGCTACTTAGTTGAACGCTGGGCTAGGTCTATTCATAAGCATCAGCTCAACCCTTTGTTAATTGATAATTTTAAATCTGGGCTCGAGAGCAATGGATGCTCCTGATAAACTATTGATTATAATGTTTGGGGCAATAGGGGATATCGTAAGAGCCTTGCCCTTGGCTAGTCGTATTAAGAGGAATTGGCCAAATACTAGAATAGACTGGGCAGTGGAGCCACGTTCTAAGGGGGTTCTTGAAAGTTTTTCTAATGTGGACCGATTGCTTGTCTTTCAGAGGAGTGAGGGGTTAAGGGCCTATCGCGAGTTTATTTCTATACTTAAAGAAGAGGAGTATCCGCTCGTCTTAGATTTACAAAGACATTTTAAAAGTGGTTTAACCAGTTACCTTACTGGTGCCCCCAAGCGTGTTGGCTACAATAAAAAGGGTTCGAGAGAGTTCAATCACTTGTTTAATAACTTTCACATTCCCCCTGTTGAAAAGTTTTCTAACAAAACTCAGCAACTACAACTTTTCGGAGATTTGCTTGGGTTACCGGAAGAAAGCAAGCTTAATTTTGGGTTTGAAAATCAAAAATTAGATTTAGATACTGAGATTCTAGAGCTCCTTAAGTCTGGAACTGGCGAAGGGTTTGTCGCAATGTTGACAGGTTCAACTTGGAGCAGTCGTTTTTGGCCCAAGGAATATTACTGTGAGCTTATAGAAAAGTTTTATT
>CALIEE010000029.1 GCA_938022485.1 uncultured bacterium
CAATAATTCCCACTACGACTTCATCAGAGCCGGTGGTCACTTGCCAAGCATCGAACAGGTCGAGATCAATATCGTTGTCTTGTTCTTGGTTGGGCCATTGAGATGATAGCAATGGGTCGTTTGGTGTGTTTACGGAAGTTAGTTGATAGTTAGGTTCTATGTAGTCAACAAGTCCGCTGGCTATAAGATTTTTGGCTACATTCTCATCTAGGTTGCCTTCGCAAAATAGGGAGCCAGATAGTTTATTTTCCTTTTTGATATTCAGGCCAAGCTGCTCGTTTAATTTTTCTAAGGCTTGGTTGGACACGGGAGCTGAGAATCTTACGAGAAATTGATTTTTTATGGCCTTTTCCTCGGCGAGGAGATTGCTGCTAACAAGCAACGCCGTCAAAAAGAACAATTGAACCTTCTTTAAAACTTTAAAAAACATACTCTCGTTTCCGATTATTGTTTAACCTACAAAATGGAAGCCGAGAGCAAAATGAGGCTTTCGGATGTCCATAGGTGTTTATCGGACAGAACTGGCCGATAACTTTAATCGTAACCGAGTAAAATAGTAGTAAATATAGCTAACTAGCCGTAATAAGAGATCGGCGAAGGAGTTTAGTAGATCAAACCGTTCTTAGCAGGCAACTAAGCAAAAGCAAGCCACTAAACCAAAAGGTTCAGTGGCAAGCAGCTTCAAAGCTGGTGGTAGGTTCCTTTAATTTAAAATTGAGGAAAGCCTATTCAGCAGGTTTTGGTTGAGCTGGAGTAGCATCTGTGGCGACGCTAATTCCGTTTGGTTCTGGAGTAGGTTGTTGAGCTTCTACTTCCACACTTAGTGATGACTCGGCAGGGGCATTATCTCCCTCTTTTTCACCTTCTGATGCGGGAGCGTTGACTCTACTAACCCTTGAGGCATTAAGGCCCTTGTCTCCCTCACGAAGTTCGTACTCTACTGGTTCACCGTCTTTCAGTGTTTTAAAACCATCTTGGTCAATCACTGAATAGTGTACGAAAACATCCTGCCCAGACTCGTGTTCGATGAACCCAAAGCCCTTAGCATCATTGAACCACTTTACTACTCCCTGCAATACCTGCCCCATTTTTAAACTCCCGACTTCAATTTTATTATGTTTCACCCTCAGCTGATAACCGTTACAACGTGCCAGAGAATGTGGCAAGGATATATATTAATAGAGCGATGGGGTAAACTTGCCTGGTAGTTTTAGTTTATATACTTACATGGATATGATAAGAAATATTTTAATTTGGGAGTTAATGTCCGTAAACAACCTTCGGTTTGGACTACATTCTTTTCTGACAAAATTAATTAATTAACTTGGGTCTGGATGGAGAAACATAAAAATAGCGAAGTTTTTGAGCTGGCCCTACAGTTCGCTCCCAATGCAGTTTTAATTTGCGAGTCTAATGGAAGGATTGTTTCCGCAAATGAAAAGTTTGCTGAATTGACAGGTGTGAGCCTGGGTTTAGTCGTCGATGGAAACATCAATGATTTTTTTCCAGTTAAGCAAGAGATCTCTGGCGAAGGGGTTTTTCAACTGAAGCCATGTTCGGAGGAGATTTCGGGGGAAAGCTATTTATTCCGTGTTCGAAATTTAGGAGAGCAGTCAAGCCCCTTGGCCGTAGCTTATTTCATTAGCGATGCTGATGGTCCGATGGCAGGTAACATGAATTGGAGAGAAGAGAAACTTGCTTCTCTTGGTACTCTTGCCGGAGAAATCTCACACGATCTTAATAATTTGCTCACTGGTATACTGGGTCATGTTTCGTATCTAAGGCTGTCTTTACCTGAGAAAGGAGATCACACCGAGTCCGTGTCAGCCATAGAGGAAGCAGCGAAAGGTGCAGCTCTAATGACCCAGCGTGTTCTTGAGTTTGCCAAAGGCGAGGAAGGCAAGTTCGGAGTCGTTAATCTGGCTTCTGTAGTTCGAACTGGAACTAACCTGTTGGAGGCAGCCCTTCCCAAGAATATTCAATTTAAAATATCAGGACTGGATCGAGATACGGCCATAGTTGGGGATGAGATAGCCTTATCCCAAATAGTAATGAACCTAGTGGTTAATGCCAGAGATGCTCTACCAGATGGAGGGGTGATTGGGATTTCTCTTGATTCAATGACTTTTGAGTCTGCTCCTGCTGGAGTAAAGCCTGCGATAAAGCCAGGACATTACGCGGCTCTGACTATTTCTGATAATGGCACCGGCATTGAAGAGAAAGTATTGGAAAAAATATTCGAGCCTTTCTTTACTACTAAAAGTGAGCGTGGAACTGGGCTGGGTCTTTCCACTGTAATTTCTATTGTAAGCAAACATGGTGGAGGTATCAGCTTAAGATCTAAGGTGGGTAAGGGAACAGATTTTATGATTTTGTTGCCGCTTCATCACGAATGCCAGGCTTCCGTTGAAGAGACTAAGGAAGAGATACCAACTGGCTCGGAGAATATTCTGATTGTGGATGATGAGGATACCGTTAGAACCGTTCTTCAGAGAAGTCTTGAGCTGTTGGGTTATAAAGTGGTTAGCGCCTCAGGAGGACACGAAGCTATAGAAGCCTTTCAAGGTGCTGGCGGTGACTTTGCTTTAGTTATTTTAGATATGATGATGCCGAAAATGGCCGGTGACGAGGTTTTCGAAAGACTCAAGGAAATTGATGCCGGAGTAGCGGTTTTAATAGCTTCTGGTTATTCCAGTGATGGGAAAACTAGAAAGATTTTAGATAATGGTGGTCTTGGCTTTATTCAAAAACCATTTGCTGTAGAAGACCTAGCGGTAGAAGTGAGAAGATGTATTGAGGAGAGCAAGAATGCTTGAGTCCACTTTGCCCAACCAGGGTTTTAAGCCTTTCGTTATTGGCGATAAGAAAATCAATGTGCCTCTTGCTCTGGCTCCTATGTCTGGGGTGACCAATTATTCTTTTCGTGAACTGATTGTGAGAACCAATCCTGGAGCGGTAGGGCTTGTAGTCTCCGAGTTTATAAGTGTTGAAGCTTTGACCAGACACAATCCACGATGTGTTCAGATGATGAGATATGGAGAAAAGCAGAGACCATTCTCAGTGCAGGTTTTTGGTTATGATATTCAACGTATGGCAGATGCTGCCAAAATGGCTGAGCAGGCTGGTGCTGACATAGTGGATATTAACTCCGGCTGTCCTGCACCTAAGGTGGTCAAGAAGGGCGGAGGCTGTGAATTAATGAGGCAGCCTGAGCATTTGGCAAAAGCACTTTGCACCGTCAGGAAAGGAATTAGTATTCCTTTAACTCTCAAAATCAGAGCGGGTTGGGATAACGATCTTAGAAATGGTCTCGAGATTGCCAAGATAGCTGAGGCTGAGGGGATTTCAATGCTTGCGGTTCATGGTAGGACTAAGGCTGAAGGCTACAGAGGTCTGGCCGACTGGAAGATAATCGAAGAAATTGCCTCGACATTGAAAATCCCAGTTATTGGTAGTGGAGATGTAACTTGTTTTCATTCTGCCAAGGAACGGTTTGCAAGCGGGGTGGCTGGCCTAATGATTGGACGAGCTGCTTTGAGTAATCCTTGGGTATTTTCCGAGGTAGCGGCTGGCTTTGAAGGTCGTAGTTATCAAGCTCCAGACTACTTGGCTACGGTTGATATTCTAGAAACCTACTTAGAACTGGTTCTAGAAGAAATGCCGGAGAAGGGAGCTATTGGAAAAATGAAGCAATTTGCTTCACAAGTAACTCGCAGAGTTCCTGGGTCGAAGATGGTTAGACATGCTCTGACTCGATCCCAAAGTCTAGATGAGTTCAGCGAAAAGCTAGAGGAGTGGAGAGAGTATCTTAGCCAGAAGCAGCAAGAAGGCGCTTTCCCTCCGCCGGGAAGTTCTAGGGAAGCAAACCCTCTTGCTAGGCAGAGTGCATGTTAAAAGTCTCCCGTATATGCAAAGGGTTTTCCTCTCAAGCTCTACTTAAAGGTGTATCTTTTGAACAATCCGAAGGAGAACTGATCGGTTTGATTGGCCCTAGTGGTCAAGGCAAGAGTGTTCTTTTGAAGATTATTGGTGGAATAATTGAAGCAGACAGTGGAACTGTTAAGTTTGAAGATCCACAGGGAGGGGCTAAGGATTTAAGCGAGTCTACGGGCTTTCTTTTTCAGAGTGGGGCTCTTTTTGACTCAAGAACGGTTCTTGAAAATACTATTTTTCCCTTGAGTCAATCTAGAGACTTCGATTATGAAGAAGCTGCTAAGAAAGCTTACAACATACTTTCCGAGGTGGGCTTGTCTGCTCACATTAATAAATTACCTGGGCAGTTAAGTGGTGGAATGAGAAGACGAGTGGCTTTAGCTCGAGCTTTGGTTAGTGATCCAGAACTCGTCTTACTAGACGACCCTACTGCTGGTTTGGATCCCGTGGCCGCTAATGTGACAATGGAACTAATTGAAAGCCTTCATCGAAAATTGAATAGTACAACTATTGTGGTTAGCCATGATCTTAGAAGGTTAGTTCCAAGGGTTGATCGGCTGCTCTGTCTCTTTGATGGTAAGATTGGCTTTGATGGCACTAGTAAGTCTTTAGTTCGAGAAGGCCCGACTGAGATAAAGGACTTTATTTCTACCCGTTATGACTTCGCTGAGGCTAGTTGATCAAGGGTGTCTATTAAAAAACTAAAAGCACTGGAAGACCTTAGGGAAAGATTCTTAGATGGAATTGGAATTCCCGATGTTGGAGAGTTTAAACCCGATGATTTTCAGCTAGAGGCTATACAATCACTGGCGGATGGTAATGATACTTTGGTTGTAGCGCCAACTGGTGCCGGGAAGACCTATATCGCGGTTGAAGCCATTAAACTAATGCTGGAAGAACAGCGCAAGTCGATCTATACGGCTCCTCTTAAAGCCCTGTCTAACTCAAAGTATACGGAATTGAAGAAAAGATTTGAGCCAGAGTTTAGAGTTGGGCTTCTAACTGGGGATCGTAAGATAGATACGGATGCCGAGGTAGTGGTAGCGACCACTGAGATTTATCGTAACGATCTATATAGCGGAGAGCAAAATTACTCTCTAGTGATTTTGGATGAGCTTCACTATCTAGCAGACCCCTCAAGAGGAGCGGTGTGGGAGGAGAGTATAATTCTTTCTTCCAGAGAGAGTCGCCTTTTGATGTTGTCTGCTTCTGTCTCTAATGCTGAGTTTTTGGCAGATTGGATTTATTCAATTCGGGGAAGGGAAGTTAACATAATTCGAGTGACGGAGCGTCCAGTAGAATTGCGCTTGGGATTTCTTCACCCAGAGTTTGGAGTGATGCCTTTGCACGGTAAGAAGGGATCTGTTTTACCAGACATACAACGTTTTTATAACTCCTCTTCGTTTAAACGTGGGGGGAGAAAAGGACCTCGATTTTCAAAAGGGAAAGGTACAGGGAAAAACAGGAAGCATAGGAAGCGAAAGTCTTGATATTTTTTAAAGACATTTTTGGAAAGCATTGCCTCGAACTCTTGAAAGAATTTGATGGAGGTACTGTTGGCAATTAGGAATGTATCATTGGCTCCCATTGTTAGGCAGCTAGAGAAAAATGATCTCCTGCCTGCTATTGTATTTAGAACTGCACGGGTTCAGTGCGATACGGATGTCGAGAGAGCATCGACAAACAGAAGGTTGCAGGTCTCAAGTGCGAAGCAAACAGAATTACGACAAGCAGTTGAAGCGATAGCGAAAAGATACGATACAGATATTGATCTAATTCGCTCCCACCCACACTACTCCTCTTTGGTTAAAACCGCGATTGGTGCCCACCATGCTGGCCAGCTTTTAACTTGGCGATTGGTTTTAGAGGAGTTAATGAGTGCAGGTTTACTTAGAGTTTTAGTTGCAACTGGAACTGTTGCTGCGGGCGTCGATTTTCCGGCTCGAACAGTTGTGGTGACTGCGCACTCCAGGCGTGGGGCTGAGGGTTATGAGAATTTGAGCAGTGCCGAGTTTCAGCAAATGTCTGGGCGAGCTGGTAGGCGAGGGAAGGACACGGTCGGCTTTTGCCTTGTTGCTCCTTCAATGTTTTGCGATGGAAGGGTGATATCAGAGACAGCGCAAAAACCCCCAGCTCCTTTGGAAAGCGCTTATTTTCCTTCCGCCTCGACGGTATTGAATCTGATGCGTTACAGAAACGTAGATGATTTACGTTTTACTGTTGAGAGAAGCTTAGCCTCGTTTAGCGATAAGAAGCAGGCTGTTATAATCAGAGAGGAGTCGGCCTCTTTTGAGAATGGCATAGAGGATTCAGGTCTTCCAGATGACCAGGTTAAGAAAAGACGAAAAAAGGTTTCTCGAATGAGGAGGAAGGCTGATGAGTTGGAATCTCGTCAGATGGATACTTTAGAGCAAGCTCTCAGTGGTCTTAGCGACCTTGGGTATCTTGATGGAAACGGACTTTCAGAGAAAGGTTATTGGGCTGCTCAACTCTGCACAAGTATGGTTATTGAGTTGGGAGAGATGATCGAGAAGGGGCTTTTCGAAGGCTGTAGTGGGGAAGAGATTGCGATCATGATTGGTTCAGTCTCAGGTGATAGTTATCGGCGATATCTCTCAGTCTCCTCTAACCTGATTCCTAATGATAAGGTTCAAGTGTTGGAAAAAATTGTAAAAGAGGTTCGAGCAGCTGAGTTGCCAGGTTCTTCCGATTCTAGAGAATACGTCGAGGATTGTGCTTCCACTATTTCAACCTGGTTGAAAGCCGAAGATTGGCAAGAGTTTCGTGGCTTATTGAATCTGGCGGGAGTGGCAGAGGGGGATGCAGCAAGGTTGATTTCACAAACTGCCGATCATCTCAATCAACTTAGTCGTTTAAAAGACAGTCACCCAGAGCTAGCTAAAGAGGCCTTTTATGGGAAGGTTAAGCTCCTTCGTCCTCCGATCAGTGAAGCTTTGGCCCTAGTGGCTAACTAGTCGACTGAAACCAGTTTAATTCCTTTTTAAGCAATAAAATCACTAGAATGACCATTCGTTCTGCGAATAGTTCTGGATTTTTATCTTACTTCTGGTAGCTTAAAACAAGGTGTTGGTTCCTGTTTTTATCTGTTCTTATCTGTTTTTTTGATTTTTTCTTACGCCGTTTTTGTCGTCATTTTTCGATGCGCCTAAGCTTTGTTTTCGTTCGCAAGGCGAGCATCAAATGCAAGCAACATCTTGCTCTTGGTTTAGGGCTGCTTGCAGCGAGTTAATATACAAGGTTGGAGGGAATACGTTATGCTTAAAAATTCTACAGTTACCGCTGAAAGTGATTTCGCTTCGGGAGTTTTCGAACCGGACGTGATTGTGCCGTCTCATTTTACCAAGAAAGTTGGAACTGAACTTTCGGGTGGAGAGAGGCGACTAATGGCTGCTTTGCTATCGGATGGGATTGAGTCGTACATTTCTTATGCTTCAGGACTTCATAACAGGAGGCTTGCGGGGGTGGATTCTTTATCTGAGGCCGCACGGGAGTCTTTAGAGTGGGTTGATACCAAGGATTTTAGCTACGTGTTTAGTTTTGATAATGTCTGCCAGTCACTGGGGATTGACCCGGACT
>CALIEE010000030.1 GCA_938022485.1 uncultured bacterium
ACTCAATTAGCAATTGATCTACTTCTATCTGACTAGCGAGTAGATCTTTGAGAACATCGTATTCACCGCCTTCAATGTCTATTTTGAGTAGGTCCAGTCGCTGATGTCCTAGTTTATTCATAATAGTCTTTAAAGAAAAAACTGGTGCTTCAAATCGCCTACTATCATCTTGTCCCTGCTCTAGCTTGACAGGGGTATAGTGAGCTGATGCTTGCTTCCGCGGCACAAAAAAGGAAAGGTTCCCATCGAAAGCAGCAAGACCATAATCGTAAAATTTAAATTTTTCAGGAAGAGGCTGTTCTTTAATCCATTCGATTGATCGTGGAGTCGGGTCAAAAGCATGCACTGTCGCTCCAGTTTGCTCAATCAAAGCTAAGTCAAAACTAATATCTGTTCCAACTCCAACAGAATAAATAACGCTCTCAGGACAAAGCAAATCGGTAATCAAAGTCCAGCTTCCGGCTGCTAAGCCAACAGAACTTTTTTGGCAGTCAAGTTCTTCCCTATAGCCTCGAAAAGCCAGAAGTTGGCGACGAAGGTGACGTTTAACTCGTTTAATCAATTTCCTTCCGTGAACGAGAATAACTATAACAACTTAGGACGAGGATTTTCCTGTTGATATCCTGAACATAACCATAGATCAACTATGCTGAAGCATTGTTAGTGTTATGACCTATCCTGTTTGCTCAACTACAACAGGGGAGGGCTACAGTAGTAGTTAAATAGGCTCTGAGGAGTGAAGTTAGAACTTCATATTCGGGCGAGATTATGCTGAACAATTGCTTAATGCATTTGTTTTGTTATTCTACATCAGGCTATTTCTTGCTCCGCAAGAGCCTGACATTGTCCAATCGCTTTGCTTAAGTAAAGAATATAGCGAAGCAAAGGTCATTTTCTCTCGTCAACCCCTGCTCTATGGAAATTGATGAATAAAAAAGGCCTCCGAAGAGGCCTTTAAAGCTAAGTCTAAAGCTAAACTTAAGCTAGCTTTCTTCTTCTAAAAGCAACTCCCACTAGGCCAAGGCCAAGTAGAGCAACTGTCGTAGGCTCAGGAACCTCAGAACTTCCAGCCTTGGCAAAATTGAAATTATCAACTCCAAAGGCTTCACCAAAATCGCTATTAGTTTCCGCAGCAAAGCGAAACTGACTAAAAGCCATGTCCGAAAGAATCCCGAGAAAGCCATCTCCAATACCTGAGAGGTGGTCACTAAAATTAACGGACTCTCCTCCAATATCAATAGTTGCTAGGTTTCCTGTAAGCGTAGAAGTAAACCAAGAGCCAAACCCAACGATCATGCTATCAAAAGAAAAATCTGAATAGAGATTTCCGTTGGTATCTCCAACATCATTGAAGAAGAAGCTGCTGCCATCAATATTTGAAACATTATCCCCTCCCGCAATACTAGGGATTCCTCCCTCGGTTCCTGTGATTGTAATATCAATCATCCCGACACGGTTCTCGCCAACCTCTAGTGGACCAGTAGGAAGATCAAATTCTTCCACCACCACCTCGTAATCAGAAACTGCTAAAAACCAGGCTTCTGGATCAGTGAAAACTTGAAGGCTCCCCGCCTGAGCAGTTGAGCCAAAGAGCATCAAGAAAAATATCGCGTTAAATTTTAAAAACTTCATTTCATTCCATCCGAAATAGGGTTAACAACAAAGACAGAGCCAAGCAATGAGCAAGGGCTTCATCCAAAATCTATTTTTTAGGTTGGTTTTGTGCTGTAGGACTGAGGACTAAACTACCGTCCATCAACGAGGGAGAGGATATCAAAGACGTAAGTATTGTCAATTGATAACCCAAGTTGCTATTTTTATTACCAAATCTTAAAAGATCTCCGTTACCTACCCCCTTGTTCATTTTATCTGCTCTTTTTTCGAAAATATCTGCACAATAAGATAAACTAAAAGAAAACTAGGCTCTGGATGGTAGCAGAGACACCCTTTTGAACTCGGACCTTGCATAGAGGGATTAACTTTAAATGGAGTTTTTAATGCCCAAATTTATATTTATTTTCCTCATATCATTTTTTATTCCCCAGCTTACCTCCGTAGCCTCTGCTCAGTGCAGTTCCAGCCACTCGGTTCTGGATCAGGCAATACAAAATTTTCAGGAAGACTGTGATGTTGTTTATCATAGAGCTTCTGGTCACAATTGTGATTTCAACCTAGGTCGGCAAGTTTGGATTTGCGAAACAAACAAAATTACAGAAAGTTCTCATCAAGCCTGTTTTTCCGAAGCGAATAGTTTATTTATTGCCATTCAAAATTTTGAAACTCAATGTGGTATTCCATATCAAAAAAGGCTTGGTCATGACTGTGATTACGTTTGTAAAAAATGGTATTGCATGCCCCATGACGTTGAAGTGGATTGTGCAAACCCTCCTAAAACTTCTTCAATCACTCTGTCTACAACCCCTGCACCCACTCCCGCTGCTCAGAGTACCTCCAGTGAATCAGTTGTAAATGCCTTACCTGAGAATCATATCCTTATTAATTCTGCTTCAGCTGTTCCTAATGGAGGCGTTGGATATTTGATCGATTTGAGACAGGTTGGAGGAGATACTACCTCAGCACCAGAAACTTCTACGCTAAAATTATTTGAAAATGGTTCGCCGATTGGACCAGCCCACAGCTTACATGCAGATATCCGCTCTCAAGGGCAAGGGCGCTTTAGTCATTGGCATGGAAATCTATATTTTTCATCAACCACTAACGATGACCCACGAAATAACGGAAAAACTTACTCCTATCTAATTGAAGACTTTCAAACTGTTGACAGTAATCAGACTATTTCTTTGAATAATGCCACTCCAAGTAAAGAAAATATAGAATCAACCCCCGTGATTGAAGCTACTGAGGAGATTACTCAATCACAAAATCTACCTACCCAGTTAGGAAATCAATTTCAAAATCTTAAAATTTTTCCTGGTGCTGAAGGATTTGGAACAGATTCACTAGGTGGACGAGGTGGTGAGATTTGTTTCGTGACCAATCTAAACGATAGTGGCCCTGGCTCTTTTCGTGAATGCGTTGAAATTAGATCGGGTAGAAGAATAGTTTTATTTCGCACAGGCGGAAAAATAAATCTTCAAACTCCTGTAAGAATTATCCATCCATTTATTTCTATTTATGGACAAAGTGCCCCAGGAGATGGAATCGTTCTTAACCTTGCCCCAACCATCGACGGCGCTCCCCTACAGATTAGGAGCCATGATGTTTTAGTTCAGCATATGAGATTTAGACCTGAAACACCTACTGTGAACGATCTTTGTTGTCGAGATGCTATGCATATAGGATGGCAAGGCGTAGAGGTATACAATGTTGTAATTGATCATAACTCCTTCTCTTGGGGAACAGATGAAATTGTTGATACCTGGTATAATGTCCATGACATAACAATCAGTTACAATAACATTAGTGAAGGTTTACGAGATTCAGGAGCTGATAACAGTGGCGGTCCTGCTGGAAGAGGGGTTCTCCTTGGAGCGGATCAAGCCGAGAGAATTTCTTTCCATCACAATTTACTGGCCCACAACCAACAGAGAAATCCTGCAGTCGGAATTAGAGGTGTGGCGGATATAGTTAATAATTTGGTTTATAATTGGCTCCAGAGAGGTGGCCAACAAAATGGAAGTTTGGGGGGAAAAGTTAACTGGGTAAAGAACTTATATATTGCCTATAGAGGAAATTCCTCAGACGAGCTGAATACATCTTCCTTCTGGCATGATATTCAACTTCATAACACCTTCCCTAACTCAGTTTATTTCGAAGATAATATAGGTTATCGAAGACCCAATAACACACTTCCACAATGGCAAATTGCTGGAATGGCTGAGACTGGTGCTCCATATAATCCCTCTTTAGGCCATCATTCATCTACTAGATTTTCAGCACCTAAGATCACTGAGACTTCTGCTCTAAACCTAGAGGCTGAGCTCTTGAATAGAGTTGGCGCCTGGTTGCCGAAGTTAGATGATGTGGATAGAAGAATACTCTCAAACGTTCGCAACAGAACGGGCATGCCTATCAACTGTGTCGGCCCGAATGATCGGGGGGGAGAAGCTCGGTGCCAAATTAATGGTGGCGGTTATCCAACTTATTCGCCTGGAAATCCTCAGACAGACACAGACAATGATGGGATTCCTGATAGTTGGGAAATTTCAGTAGGAACTAATCCAAATAATTTTGATTCTGCCAATGATCAAAATGGTAATGGCTATTCAAATTTAGAAGAATGGGTTCATTCAATTAAGTAGTATTCGAGAAAAGACCTCCAGCTACCCCTTAGAACAAAAAACTTTTACTAAGGTTGTCTATTCTAGTATTTCTAAGGGGATTGTAAAAACTTTACCGAATGTAGCCTGTGGTGAGGGCATTCAGACTTGGCTTGAAAAGACAACGCCCCCAATAGCACCCAGAAATTCTTCAACCCCAACC
>CALIEE010000031.1 GCA_938022485.1 uncultured bacterium
CCCCAGCATCAAGCCAACAGCCGTGGTTCCTACAAATATCTATAATGGTCCCTGAGCGCTTTCCAAAATTTCTTCTACTCATTTGCTCCTTGCAAACTGGGCATTCTCTATAGATAACCTTCTCCCATGGTCGTTCGGGACAACTCAGCAACTCCAACAAACGTGGGGTATCAACTCCACCTGGATGATCCTTGGCCCATGCCAACAACTCTTCCAGCTCCAGTTTGTCTAAAAAAATTCCCAAACAATCAGAGCAGCGTTCAATTATAAATTTATAACCGATTTCAAGATCTATAGATTGAAGCGGTTTAGAACAATCCGGACAAGAACGATCGGTCTTGGAAGATTCAAGTCCATACTTAAGCCTACTCATGTCCCGATCATAAGTAGTTTTACAATACCGACAGGACAAATCCCCAACTGGTAGCGACGCCCCGCAGCTCTGACAGGCTACTTTTGGGTCTATGCTTTTTTCTCTATTTTTCCAGGGTCCGGACATTGGTAAAAAGTGCCCTCAATGTTTTCTAAATTACAGTATCTTCGCTCCCCTAGGTTATCGACCATTTCCAAGAATCACTTGATCAAATCAAAGAAAGAAAAGCCATTAAAGTCCGGGGCTTAGCTTTGGGGATAGCACTAAATCGTTACAGAAATGGGAAATGACCTCTCAAAAACACATCAGGGGGCCTTTCTATGGTATTCTCTACCTCAACTACGATAACAGCTAGACACCTTGTTTTGCTCTTTTAAATTTTCATATGGAAGTTCGTGAAGCAAAAAAGGTTTTCAAGCACTTCCTAAAAATAGGTGGCGATTCCCTCTAAAAGATTGAACTGGAGGATTCTAAATTAGAATTTTCCCGTTCAATTTTTTAGTCAGCGGAGTCCTGCTATGGAAAAATCTAAATTTCTAGACCTCAGCTTTGAATCACCTATAGTCACTCTTAGCCCTTTGGCACCAATACAAGCTGATATACTTTATGCTTTTGACATATATGAAGGTAATCAAACTAGACCTACTTGGGTCAAAAAACCTAGTAAGAAAAATAGCTCCTACGTAAACAGAGGTATAGTTTCTGCGATTCAATCAAAACGACGATTTGAAAGTAAATTACCCAGACAAGTATTTGATAGCTCGATTGGTCCTCAAGTTACGCTTAGTAGCTCCTTGGTATTTTCGGTAGCAAATCTAATTTACAGAGATGCATCAAGGCCGCTTTTCTTCAAACAATCTAGGACACGTCTTTCTTCAGATCAAAGCGTCGCTAGAATTAAACGACAAATGAACTTTGCCGCTAAGTATGCCCAGAAGAATTGGTCTAGAGGCCTAGATGGCTTGACTTTTAGAGTCACAAGAGAGGACTGTTTTTGGGTTTATTTTTACTATCTTTGTCTATGGATAGAACAAGAATATCCCGCTCTTTCTCAAGCCTTTAAAGACACTTTTCAAAGCCCAATGCTAAGTATAGCTGGGCCAAGATAGAAAGATGCCAGCTACTCTGTGCCCGAGGATTGGTCAGATAAACTACAAGCCGCTGTTGATATTATAACCCAGCTGCCTGCTGATAACTATCAAACTTTCCCAGTTCGGCGCCTTCTTCCTCTCGTATTGGCAAATCACCTCCCTGAATAATAGCCAAGAGGTTTTTACTCCCACTTGCGGAAACATAAGCTTCACGTCTTCCGCCTTTTTCCATCCCCTACTGTTTGATTTAATGACTGGCTCTGATTAGGTTAGGGGCAACAAGGCCAAACTAAAAATCTGAGCAACTGCAATGAATCTAATTTCAAGAATATTAATTATCGTTTTCTTATTTTTACTAACTAGCCCTGCGAAATCTGAGCAAGCTGCAGCTCCAAAACCAAAAAATCTGATTGTCTTAGTTGGCGATGGCATGGGGCCTCAGCAAATAGGACTTGCTGCACTTTATGCCAAGGAAGCTCCAAAAGGATCTAAATCACTGGCCATTGAACGTTTTATCGACAAAGGGGAAACCGGTATTGTTTTAACCAACCCTGACAAAGGTTTAGTTGTAGATTCAGCTTGTAGCATGACTCAGTTTTCAACTGGAAAACGAAGCGGCTCTCAGATGGTCGGACTTGATAGCGATGGCAACCCGGCAGAAACTATGCTTGAGAAAGCAAAAGCTCTTGGAAAGTCGGTTGGCTTAGTGACCGATACAAGACTAACACACGCAACCCCCGCCTCCTTTGCCTCACACCAACCCACTCGCTACCGTGAAAACAAAATAGCTGAGGACCTTTTGCTAAAGAAAGTGGATGTTCTTTTCGGGGGAGGCGCTAGACATTTTCTTCCAGCCAGCGTGAATAAAAAAGGCTCTGCAATCCGAAAGAATTATAAGAAACTCACTGGGTTCAAAGGCAAGTTCAAGTCTAAAAGAAAAGATGAGAATGACTTAGTAACAATAGCTGAAGAGTACGGTTATCAAGTAAACTTCAATAAAAAAGCTTTTTCGTCGGCAAAAACACTTCCCCAACTAGGTTTATTTGCAATATCAGGTCTACAAGATGCAATTACAACCAAGAAGCTCTCCGAAGCTGGTAGTTTAAATATACCGACACTACGAGAGATGACAGCAAAGGCCTTGGACCTCCTATCCACAAACGAGAAAGGGTTTTTCTTAATGGTCGAAGCAGGGCAGATCGACTGGGCAGGTCACGAAAATGATGCCGGTAGATTGCTTAACGAAATGCTTCGCTTAGATTCAGTGGTTGACTTGGTTTTAGACTGGGCCAAAGATAGAAATGACACCTTAGTAGTACTAACGGCAGATCATGAAACTGGCTCGTTTGGTTTTAGCTATTCCGGATATCAACTACCAAAAGGTAAAGAACTCTCTGGGACTGCTTTTAAAGATTCTATTTTTAAGCCTAGTTATAACTTCATCGATCCTTCCAATCTAGACAGACTATTTAACCAACAAAAGACACTGGTGGAAGTTTGGGAAGACTTTGACGATCTAAGCTATTCCAAGCGCAGACCGAAGGCTTTAGCTAAAATGGTTACTGACGCTACAGGTTTTTTCTTCTCTCGAGATTCTGCGAAGAAAGTATTGGAAGAACACTACAATGAATTTTATGACAGCGAACATAAACAACTTAGTGAGAAAACAGTCCCTCATATTCACGACTTTGCTGCTTTCTACCCTTACATTGGAAACAATAGAGCAGTTTTAATTGCAAGAGGGCTGGCAAAAGAACAGGGAGTAGTTTGGGGAACTGGGACACACACTTCCACTCCGGTCTTAATAACTGCAATAGGTCCAAGCTCTGCTACTAAAAACTTTAAGGGATTAATGCATATGTCAGAGGCTGGACAACTTGTAATGGATGCGGCTGGACTCAGTAATCCTGGAGAATAAAAGGCCTCAAAATAAAAAAAGCGGGCTCTACTTGAGCCCGCCATCATCAACCACCACCCAAAAAATATTTAAATAAAGCCCTTACTTCTGTTCCCTCCGGGTTTTAAAAATTCTTTTCATCACAAGGATGCTTACGGTCAGAGTCAACATTTGATCTACAGCCTCTGAGTAAAAATAAAATCTACTCGAATGTCATCTTCCGAGCTTCCACCATCCACCACCGTATTGTCCGCAAAAGTAACTCCCAATTGAAGTTTGGACCAATGGCCATTTAGATAATGCGTTCCCACAATAGTGTGCTCTCTTGGGTCCTCAAGTTCATCACGACCAATAGTAGAGAACTGATATCCAAGTTCAAAGGCGCCTAGGTTATATCCCAGCTGAGCCAAAACCCCGACCACGTCTTCTTCAAATAAGTCATTTTCTCGACTTTGCC
Organism: uncultured bacterium; assembly: GCA_938022485.1. Lineage (GTDB taxonomy): Bacteria > Bdellovibrionota_C > UBA2361 > SZUA-149 > CALKYB01 > CALKYB01. The sequence continues at coordinate 3,819 of CALIEE010000031.1, forward strand.
AGTGAACTTCGGAGTTAAGCGATAAGCCGTTCACCCTTAGTCCAGCATCAAGATTTACGCTGGTGATCTCTTGGTCTTCGTTTTCTGCGTAAAAAGCTCCTAGCCCAATAGTTCCAGCCAGCTGACCCGACTCTCTAAGATCACTCTCTTCGATTCTACTGCCGTAGTCTCCAAGGTTTAGCCATACTTGTCCCGAGACTAGAAGGTCCGTGTCATCAGCAATCTCATTTTGACCTTCGCCATTGAAGACACCAAGAGCATAGCCAGCTTTGCTACTGTCTCCATGGAACATTACTCCTCGATCTCTTCTTGGTGCCAATATTTCCGTAACTACAGAGCGTTTAGTCGTTAAAAGTTGATAGCCCTCAGCTAATTGTTGTCTAGAGTACGGTGCCCTTGTTTGACCAATTCGAAGCTTCGCGTGGTCACTGAAATTGATTTGAGCCCAAGCATCAAGTAAGGCTCCGCCATCTTCGTCGCTACCCTGCTGACCATCTACAAAGTCGTACTCCAGCATATAGCTAACCTTGCCGCCAATGGCGTCACCGCTAGCTTCTAGCCTGGCTGAAAATATATCGAAGTTGAAATCATTATCCCCTTGATCAACATCGATGTAGCTAGCGCCCGCCTGAATCTGTGCGTTTAAGGTAAGAGAAGCCTTATCATTGGCTATTCGAAAGCCATTATCATATCCCACAGAGACATTCGATGGTTGCGCATCAGCCAACAAGTTTGTCTCTGGCATAGCGATGGCCTCAGAACCAATAATCAAACTGGTAGCAGCCAGTAATTGAAGTGCTGTTTTATTCATGAACCTTTCCTCCCCTCAAAGTCAAAACCTCTCAAACAAAATCTTGCCTATAACGATAGACTCTAAAAGGTTAAGGGGCTGACGCTCATCTCGCAATGGAGAAAACGCAGTTTCACAAGTTGAAGTAGAAGAAAAAAGTTGGATGAAGTAATTTTACTTTAAATTACAGTTACCTTGAGAAGTGTTTTAATTTTAAACTACTTGAAGCAAAGTTTGAAAAATGAACGAGGAAACTCAAGCAACCTTTCGTTTCCTCTCTAACTTTCTATGACTTTGTTGTTTCAAAAGCATTTCACTGACAGAGGCATCCAGGTCTTCTAAATATCCTGTAATTGTCTCCAAGGGGTTAATTTCTTCCTTACCCTTCACAATTTTTTTGATTAAGTTATAGCTCTCGTCCTCCAAAGCTTCAATAAACAAGGGAGCTTTAGTCATCACTTCTTCTGCTATTTCATCATTATCAGCCGGGTACCAAAGAACAAAGGCCACCTCTAGATTTTTGTTTTTGAGCTCCATCTGACAGCCATCAGCCAGATAAATCTCGAGATACATCTTATCTACTTTTCTAGAAGAAGGGATTTTCACAAAGGAATAGTACCTTTCAGGCTCGTATTCCCTTATCAGGCTAGAGTGAAAAATAGAATTAAGCAAAATAAGATTGTTCCTTGAGATATCCTGACTACCGTTTAACTTTGCAAACGAACGATGAATTAACTCCTCCATCAAATAGCCAGAGGCTCCAGCGTATTCAGGTTTTAAAAGCTTGATTCCCTTTCGTCCGAAAGAAGCTTTAAGGCTGGTCTTATTAATCTTTACAAAAGACCTTCTAAGTAGCAGACCACAGACCAAAGAAGTTAAAGGAATCGCCAAAGCCAATCCCGACATAAATTCCGCTTTACCTGGAGAATTATCTTGCAGCAAATAATCAGCCATAATCAGGGAAGAGATTCCAATTGCTGAACCAGACACTCCCAATCGATATCGATCGCGTCCATCTCTTCCCGCTAAAAAGGCTCCGAAGTAACAACCGAGAAAGCTGGGAATGATTCCCAAAACTACAGTTAAGCAAAAAAGCTCTAGACTAAAGTCAGAAAAAATATCTACATTTTTAAAAGAATTGTAGAAAAATAAAGGCAAGCAAATTACTTTAACAAAATTTCCACCTATCTTTTTAACTTGAACGCCAACGTAGGGAATGCTTCCAACTAAAACACCCATTAAAAGAGAGCAAATTATTCCACCGTGAAAAAGTTTCTCTAAAACGGAACTAG
>CALIEE010000032.1 GCA_938022485.1 uncultured bacterium
TACGAAAAGCCGAACCCCAAAAATCGACCAAGCAAAAAAACTAATCGCCTTAAGTATAAGATGCTATTCTCAAGCATTAGCTTCTTTGAGAATCTAAAAGGTTGGCAATTGGAGTTTAAATAAGGTCAAAGAAGTTAGGTATTTCAGGCTCTTACCCACTAGACAGAGACCGAAATCCCAAGTTCAAAATACTTAAAGATAATGTCCACCTAAACTCTAAAAAGAGCCAAGCTGTTATTCTTAATCAATAAGTTCACCATCAAACCTAAAATCAACTTTGCCCCAGAGAGTCATTTCCTTAATTAACCAGAGCTAAGCTATTGATTTTTCAGTCTTTTCCCATAAAGGTGTTAGATGCTTTATTAAGTCCCATAGGGTATCATCCCCTCCTTTTTGTCACCCACATTGGTAAGGTGCATTGATACGTTAATTTTGCCTCAGATATGAAGTAGCTAAGTGTCTATCTTTTATTTTTTAATTCAATGCTGCAGCACGTAAGGTCAGATCGGAAAATTAGATGACTGGAAATCCTCAATCCTTCCACGGAAATATCAAGGGTGGCCTCGACCTAACAGTGGTTGAGCAAAGAATTAGTATAGACACCTCTTTAGATGATATTCGCTCTAAGTTAGACACCCACAAAGGGGGAATCTTTTCTAGCGGACTAGAGTATCCAGGAAAACACTCTCGCTGGGATATTGGATTTATCAATCCAGCCTTAGAATTTATCAGTAAGGGGAAAAATGTTTCAGTCCTTTCTCTAACTAAACAAGGCGAATTTATTTTAGCAGCTCTTGGCAAACGGCTTAAAGCTGATTCTTCTTTCAACTCGACCTCGTTGGAAGAGGGAATATTTAAAGGTACTTTAGCAGATGGGGCTGAGTATTTTTCTGAAGAGGATAGAACTAAACAGCCTTCCGTTTTTTCCGTTCTAAGAAGCATTAGAGACTTTTTCAGCTCCGAGGTAGAAAAGTCATCGATGTTCGGATTATATGGGGCTTTCGGTTACGATCTTGTTCTTCAGTTCGAAAATCTTAAACTTAAACACCCAAGAGACCAAAACAACAAAGATTGTCACCTCTTTCTTCCACTAGAATTGACTATAGTTGATAGGCAAACTAATCGCGCCTTCTCCTATAAGTACATTCTATCTGACAATTCTACTTCCACGGAAGAGCTTTGCTCCAAATCTAGCTCTTTTCCCTTACCGGCCCCACAAGGTGATAAGCAGGTAGTAAGTGACCATGGCCCAGGTGAATTTGCAAACAGTGTAAACAAGGTTATCGAAGGAACTAAAAAGGGAGACTATTTTGAAGTTGTTCTATCTCAATCTTTTGAAACACGTTGTGAACTCACCCCAACTGGTCTTTTTGGAAAGCTTGCAGAAATAAACCCCAGCCCCTACCTTTTCTGTCTAAACTTTGGAGACGAGCAACTAGTTGGCTCATCTCCAGAAATATATGTCAGGGTTACCGACAGAGTATACGAAACTTGTCCTATAGCAGGAACGGTTAAGCGAGGTGATAGCGCCCTTGAAGACGCCGATCAGGTTAGACAGTTAATATCATCTCTCAAAGACGAGTCAGAGCTAACCATGTGCACTGACGTAGACCGAAACGATATGGCAAGAGTCTGTAAACCAGGTTCGGTCAAGGTTATTGGCAGGCGCCAGCTAGAGTTTTACTCCCACCTCATTCATACAGTAGATCATGTATGTGGAGAGTTGGACGATCAGTATGACAGTCTAGATGCTTTCCAGACTCATATGTGGGCTTGTACTGTGACAGGAGCTCCTAAGCCTGCCGCACTACAAGAGATTGAAAACTTAGAAAAGTCGCCTCGTGAGTGGTACTCAGGCGCTGTGGGACTCCTACTGTTTAATGGTAATATCAATACAGGAATTACGCTAAGAACTGCTCATCTTCGAAATGGCCGCTGTTCCACCAGATCGGGTGCGACACTTCTATTTGGTTCTTGCCCAAAAGCTGAAGAGCAAGAAACCCTGACAAAAGCTGGTGCATTCTTAGCTGCAATTTCTGAAGAACCTTCTGGGGCCAACCATAGAAAGTCTAGTTTCTCAATGGACTCCTTAAGGCTTAATAGCCATCCCAAGGTTCTATTGGTAGATTGTAAAGATAGCTTCGTTCATAACTTGGCTGCTTACATGAGAGATTTGGGATGTTCAGTGGAAACTGTTCGAGTAGGATTTCCAGAAAAGATTGTAGCAAAGATTAATCCAGATTTAATGTTTCTCTCACCGGGTCCTGGTAGTCCTCAAGAATTTGGAATTCCTTCCTTAGCTCAAAAATATTCAAGCCAGGGCTTGCCCATTTTTGGAGTATGCCTTGGCCATCAAGGCATTGCTCAAGCCTTCGGTGCGGAACTAGGAGAACTGCCTGTACCAAAGCATGGGAAAGCTTCCCTGGTAAATACTAGCGATCCAGAACTCTTCGATGGAATAAATGAGCCATTTGAAGTTGGAAGATACCATAGCATTTACGTAAAGGCTGATCGCATTCCTGACTGCCTTACTGTTACCGCTATTACAACCGGTGATGACTCAGAGCCTCCAACCATAATGGGTTTGAGACATAAAACATTACCTGTCGCGAGCGTTCAGTTTCATCCTGAATCTCTGATGACGCTGAAACAAGGCGCTGGTCATAAGATTTTGGCTAATGCTATCAAAACTCTTATTAAAAAATAGTTTTTTTGGGACTATGCCTATTTAGGGGCCTTAAGTGAAACTTAATGAAGACCGCCGCCATAAAACTTTTTAACACTAGTAGTCGATCAGTTGAGACATTCGTACCAATCAATGGCACAACTGTCGGACTCTACTGTTGCGGGCCCACCGTGTACAATTACCAACACATAGGAAATTTGCGCACTTATATCTTCGAAGATTTACTGGTTCGGGCTCTTCGTTATGCGGGGTACTCCGTCAATCATGTAATGAATATCACTGACGTAGGCCACTTAGTTTCCGACGCTGACGAAGGTGAAGATAAAATGCTTCTGGCCTCTAAGCGTGAGAAGAAAACCTCATACGAAATTGCCGAATACTACACCGAGGTTTTTTTCGAACACTGCGACTGGCTTAATATAGAAAAGCCAAGCATAGTCTGCAAAGCCACTGACCATATCAAGCAAATGATTTCCCTAATTAAAAAACTAGAGGAAAAAGATATTGCATACCAAAGTGGCGGAAATGTTTACTTCGATGTGGCTCAGTTCAGTCGGTATGGGGAATTTGCAAAACTAGACCTTGAAAGCCTTAAAGCTGGGGCCAGAATTGAGATCGATTCTAAGAAAAGAAATCCTCAAGATTTTGCTCTATGGTTTACCAAAAGAAAATTTGAAAATCAGGAGCTCCAGTGGGAATCTCCTTGGGGACGAGGATATCCAGGTTGGCATATCGAATGTAGTGCAATGGCCCGCGAATACCTTGGAGATAGCTTCGATATTCACTGTGGTGGCATTGACCACATACCGGTGCATCATACCAATGAAATTGCTCAAAGCGAAGCCGCGACTGGCAAAAAAATGGCTAAAATTTGGATGCATGGAGGATTTCTAGTTGTAGACAAAGAGAAGATGTCAAAATCCACCGGTGGTTTTCTTACACTAGATAAGCTTAAGGAACGTGGCATAGACCCAATTGCTTATAGAATGCTCTGCCTCGGTGGCTCTTACCGAAAAGAACTTAGCTGGAGCTGGGAGGCTTTAGAAGGTGCAGCCCAAAGGCTAGATAATCTAAAATCTAAGTTTTTATCGCGCGAGATATCACCTTGGAAAGACCTAGACGAAGATGTTTTGAACAAACAAGTTGAGGAGATGAATCCTTCAGAGGATTTTAAAAAGATAGAGACTGAGTTTAAAGAAGCTATCTTTAACGACCTTGGAATGTCTCAAGGACTTGCAATTCTTCAGAAGGCGCTCGATGACAAAAGCCTAGAGGAAATTGAAGTTCTAGCTCTTGCCCTGAAATTCGACACTGTCTTTGGTATCGGTATCAAAAATTGGCTACAAACTGTAGAGATACCTTCAAATATTTTAGCATTAGCTCAAGAACGAGATGAGGCCCGAAAACAAAAAAACTGGGAGCTCTCGGACTCCCTAAGAGATCAGCTAAAAGAGCTCGGCTGGACTGTAAAAGACTCTACTGACGGATTTAGGTTGGCTAAAAATGGCAAGTGATCATCTAAAATCAGTTCTTTTACTTGGAGGTGCAGGATATCTCGGCTCCGTCTTAACCAGGTCTCTCCTGGAGTTGGGCTACAAAGTGAAAATTTTTGATAATTTTTTATTTGGAACTTCTGGATTAGATCAACTTTCTCACCCCAACCTTAACATTGTCAAAGCTGACCTCTGTGATATCAAAGCCCTTTCGAAGGCCTGTGAGCAAGTCGACGTAATTGTTCTTCTTGCAGCAATAGTAGGACGAAGACTTGATGACGTCCAGCGCGCCACGATGAGGGATATTAACCTACTTGCGTCCTCTGTTGCAGTAGATGCGGCAATTGAGCATGGGGTTGAAAGATTTATTTTTGCTAGTTCTGACAGTGTTTATGGTACAACTCGTGGTTTAGTTTACGAGACGGCTGTCCCCGAACCTCGAACTCTTTACTCTAGGCTAAAGCTCAGAATGGAAGAAAGAATAGTTAATGCAAAAAGAAGAGATTTTCACCCTACCATTCTTCGCATAGGGAGCTGCTATGGATACTCGCCAAGAATGAGGTTTGACTTACCAGTCAATAAGATTGTTAGGGATGCAGTTCTAAATAAAAAGATATCTCTCCCCTCAGGAGATGAACAAAGAGCTTTCATTCATGTTGCTGATGCTTGCCAAGCTATTAGTCGCTGTCTGGCAGGCCACCTAAATATGGTAAGTGGAGAAGTATTCAACGTCTGCGCTGCTGGGCAAAACTACTCTATGCAGGATATTGCCAACCAAGTAGCTTCTCTTGTGCCAGAGGTGAAAATTAATTTTGGTGAGAATTCTCCCGGCGTAGAGGACTACAAACTCAGCGACAGTAAACTTCAAAAACTTCTAGATTTCTCTCCAAAATGGAACCTTAAGCAGGGAATAGAGGAACTCCTACAAGCTATTGAAGATGGTAAGTTTCCTGACCCCTGGTCGCTTCAATTCAACAATAATTAGAACGAGTTGATAGAGAATCTAACCCTAAACCCCAATAAACTTTAAGTAAGTTATAATTTTGAAAAACAACTAGCCCAACTAGCATCTAAAAGTTGCTAAAATAGGACTAGCCAATAGTCCTTCCGCTAGTCCAATATGGATTGGAAGGTTACGGCTTTGCCCCACAACCACCTAAAACAAAACAGGATGTGCACTGATGTTCAGAAGGAGCTTAATATTTACTTTTCTATTCTGCCTAGTTAGCTCGGGCTCTAAGCTAGCCTGCGCCTTAGAAGAGGTAAAGCCATCATCATCGGGTAACTCTCATCTTTCTAGCACCTATACTCCCTCTAAGGTTGTAATACCCAGCAATTCAGCTTCAAACCATAAGGGACTAAAAGGATGGGATCATCTCTTCAATCTTTTAGTGGCTAGAGGGGTAGATCCTAACGAACTTCAAGAAACTTTATCAAATAGCAAGATGCCTTCTTTCAAGCCTCTTTATTTCAGCTTGGACCCTAAGGAGTCTAGGGCTGCTTATAGAAGGCGAAACCGTGCTTCGGAAGTAAAAAATGCGATGGAGTTTTATAAAAAACATGAAAGTAAATTCATTGAAGCCGAAGTGCGCTTTCAAGTACCGAGAAGTATAATTCTATCAATTCTTCAAATGGAAACACGCTGCGGTAAGTTTACAGGCAACTCTATCGTATTCCACGGTTTGGCTAGGCTAGCTATCGCGGCGGACCCTGATAATATTGAAAAAAATTTCAATAGATTAAAAAAGAAGGATAAAGAGAACAAAGTTACTCTTACCAAAGTTTCCGAACGAGCTTTATGGCTAGAAAACACTTTTCTCCCGCATGTTCTTGCTACAATCAACGTAGCTCAAGCTAAAGGCTTAGAAACACTTGACCTCAAAGGTTCCTACTCTGGGGCTATAGGGCTTCCCCAGTTTCTTCCTGGCAATCAGCTGACCTACGGAGTAGATGGAAACGGCGATGGAGAGGTAGATCTTTTCTCACCAGATGATGCCATTCCATCGGTAGCAAATTTTTTGCAAGCCAAAGGTTGGAATACGATGCTCCCCTCCATTGAGGAGCAGGAGAAGGTTATTTGGCACTATAATAGATCCGCTCCTTATGTTGAGACCGTCTTAAAAATAGCCAAAAGAATAGATAAGGCCTTAAGCCAATAACTCTCCTCCTCGAAGACTGAAAATCATCATTAATTTTGGCTACTTAATCAAGTAAGCGATTTTTAATATTTATCGACCTATCTAGTGCCACTATTTGTAGCTAGACAGCCATAACAAAGGTGCTGATAGGATAGTTAATGTAATTTATCGAGTAATACTAAGTTCTTACAGTTTTTTTGAACTACTCGGGCCTTAATATATGACTATTTTACAGATAAACAATCTAGCTTATAACGGAGTTAAAAATGAAATTTACAAAACTGGCATCAGTATTATGTCTGGCCTCATTGGTTAGCACTGCAAGTGCAACACCTTGGGCCGAAATGGAAACACCTATATACAACTTTCAGAGCGAAATGAGCCAGTTCAATGGCAATGAAGCTGCTGGGGAACTGTTGTACCTTCACACACAGTACACACCTGGTAGTAATTTCTACTGGAACTTTACACTGGATCAGGCTGAAAATGGCGAAAAGGCTGACTCATTTTACCTTGTGGTAAACAACGGTCCTAACCCTAAAAGCTCAACTACTGAACTCGCTATCTTGTATGGTGATTTAGAAAACAACACACTGTCTGTGTTCGGTTACGATACTTCAAATGGCCAAACAGGCCTTTCAAACTCTTTCAGAAACACAGAAAACCATATTGCAACATTCGAAGATGCTTTCAGCATAGTCGACACTCAGACGACTCGTCAGGTTCAATTCGGAATCGATACAGTTGACATCAACTCAGCTAATCTTTCTGATGACTGGCAAGGAGTTTTCTTTGATGACGAACTTGGTTTCTGGTTTCACCCAGTTCTTAACTCTACTTTCTCTTACAATGAGGAAGGAGTTCTTACTGGGTTTAATAGAGATGGCGTTGGTTGGTATGACACTAACTCTATCGCTACCACTATTATCACTTGCTCTGATGCACTTGGTGGTTGCGGTGGAACAGGTCCAGGAAGCGAAGTTCCAGAGCCTGCGACAGTTGGATTACTTCTAGTTGGTCTTGCTGGACTAGCTGCTAGAAGAAAGAAAATGGCTTAATTCGAGAAGCTGTTTTTAGCAAAAAAAAAGCCGCTCAGAAGAGCGGCTTTTTTTATTTCTAGCTTTTCAATGGCTAGCTTTTTCATCTCACCTCAACCCTAATTAACTTTCTTAACTTTAGGCTCATTGGCAGTTCTAAACATCGGCATATTAGCTTCAGTTGAAACGTAGATCACATTAGGATTCTCATTCAAAGTAGAAATCCAAAGATACTGCAAATACTCTGCCGACAGTGTTTTCTTAACAATCTCTTGAGCCTGAGCTGCACCTTTTGCTCTTGCTATCTCAATCTCGGCATCCTTCTTAGCCTGATCCAACTCAAACTCTTTCTCTAAAGCCTTCTGTTCAGCTTGTAGTTTCTGCTCAATAGAATCTTTAAATTTACCAGGCAAGCCTAAGTCAGTAACTAGCAAATCTTCAACCAGTATCCCCCGACGGGCCAAGTTATTTTTAAGGTTCTCTTTTGCGGCCTTGGTTAGAGTCTCAGGGCTGTTAATCAACTCCTCAACTTTCTGTTTTCCTATCACCTCTCGGAACACATTAATCAACTCTGGCTCAAGAACACTTTTAACAAACCTTGGTCCAATTTTCTTTCTTAAATTAACCACGTCAGTCGGTCTAAAAAGAACTGCTGTCTCAAGCCTAACAATCAAACCTTCTTTACTAGGCAGGTCCAGTTGGTTTTGTCTTCTTTGAGTTTTGATATCCCAGTGTTCAATTACATCCATGCCTGGGACAAAAAAATGAACACCAGGTCCTAATGTTTCATCCTGTACCTTACCAAAACGCTTTTTAACGCCGGCCATACCTTCATCAACAATTACGCACCCTGATAAAGAACAGCAAAAAAAGAATACGACTAGATATTTTAAGATAACTGGTAACCTCAACATTCGGTCTTCCTTTCCTCCTGAATTAATTTTTGAATCTGACAGGCGGCAAATAAATGACAGACATGCCCTGTCCATTCACCTACCAAGCATTGGCGGGCTACCCTTTCGGGGAAGATTGTATACCAAATAGATACTTCAAACTCTAGCGCCAGGCTTTAACGATAAAATCGATGTGCAAAATAAGACGTGGAGATAAAGGCCTAGATATAGTTTACTAAGCAGCTAAGAAAGAACTCCCAGAATATCTAATAAAGGCCTATGAGCTCTTCAAAGAAGAGTACTCAAAACATTTGGCTTATTTCAGACAACAAATAGAACATCCTGAGCAAGTCGACGCCCAAAGGGAAGAAATATACCGAAGATTTCATACCATAAAAGGAGGAGCGGGGTTCCTGGAACTAGAGAATATCGTGGCTCTAGCAACCGAGGGAGAAGAAATTTTCAGGCCGCAAAGTTATAAGGCCTCAAAAATTTCTCGATTCAAAGAAATTGTCGATTTGTTAGAAAAAGAAAGTGAATTTAAACAAATTTCTTTCACGGGCTAATCGATCGACCAAGAGCGAAAAAGTCTACATTAGACGGTCTGCTGCCTCCGCCAGATCACTCCTCACAATCTGCTTAAGCCTCACATGCACAGCCTGTGGCCAATCTCGAAAGCAAGTACGGGCGTGAGTTAAACCATTGTTTCTTTTACTTAAGAACTGATTATCAATCTGACTAGAATCACCAATCACAATACAAATACTTCCCTCCCCTAGCCTAGTTAGCAAAACCTTGAGAGGTCCTCTTTCTATATTCTGGGCCTCTTCAAGAATAACTATACTGTTTCGGAAAGTTCGCCCTCGAATATAGGTCAGGGGTGCAATTTCTAGTCGGTTTTCCATTTCCAACCAGGCCTTGGCATCAAATGGTCTAGTGCTGCGTTGAACTCCACGTTTTCCCGAGATTTTCCCTGAAGTCTCTTCGCCAGGGACTTTAACAATCGCTCTTAAATTGTCCTCAATAGGTCCACCCCAAGGACGAACTTTCTCCTCAAGAGTACCGGGTAAATAACCCATCGATGTTCCAACATCGACCATTGGTCGAGTAATGACTATTCTCTCAAAGTGCCCTCTTTCCAGTCTTTCCCAAGCGGCTGCAAGAGTTAAGAAAGACTTTCCGCTTCCAGCTGGACCACTAACGGTAATCAGTCTTACCCCATCCTCTGCATTAGGATCAGGCTCTCCACAGCCCATTAAAGCCCAAAGAAGAAATTTTTGTTGAGGATTCCGGCCTTCAACTTCTCCGGAGACTTTTAAATAGTCGACATTACTACGATCTAAAACTTCAATTCGATTAGACTCAGGGTCGCGAGCCATACCGTAGGCATAATGGACAGAGGGGTTATCCCTATCGACAAGATGAACAAACTCATTCATGGGAAACACTTCTTCAGGGTGATAAAAACCCTCCCCTATAGCCTTATCTAGCTGTGCTCCGTTTAGCTCGATTTTACTATAGCCTGGCTCACGGTGCATGTCTGGCGCACAAATACTCATAAGCTCTTGGGCTTTTACCCCATAGACGCTTCTAGCCAAGACTCTCAACAATCTATCTTGGGTAATGAGAACTACATCCTCTACCCCACTTTTCTTACTATCTTCACTTCTACCCTGAGCACTGGTCTCATCCTCTAGCTCCAGAGCCGTTGCTAAAATCTCATGATCCGCAATATTGGCTCTAAGCCCCCAAGCAACTATCTTTTCAGACGATGGACGCGGAGCTATTCTCAGAGTGCCGCCTTTTTCAGTTTCAACGCCATCTATAAGATTTCCCAAGGTTGAATAGTATTCCAACTGTCGAGCACAAGCCACTGCTGTTTTGCCTCTATCACCAGTGTCCCTTTTTAAACCATCCAACTCATCTAAAACCACTCGAGGAATGACAATTTCATTGTCTCCAAGAACTCCTGCAAAAGCAGGATAGTCTCGACGTCTATAAGTTGTCACATCCTGCACTAGAGACATTACTGCCGAAGTATCCAGGATAAAAATCTTTGAACCCATACTATTTCAACTCTTCAATTAGCTTTTCAACTTCCGTTTCATCAACGTTCTCAATTGCTCCGGCAAACACACACCCCAGAACGGGAGATTCAGACTGATCCTTAAGAAAATTTCGAATCTCTTGATCCGTACATTCCTCCACTCTTCTGGCAAAATCCGATGCACTCACAAACCTTCCATAAAGCTGTTCGCTTTCCAACATTCGCCAGATTAAACTAGAGCTAACTCCTTCCTCCATTCTAAACTGAGCAGAGAGAGACTCTTTTGCCAACTGAATCTCACTTTCACTTGGACCCTTCTTCCAAAGATCAGCCAGTTGGTTGCTAACGATGGTTACAATCTCTGCAATCTTATCTGGATGAGAATTGGCTCTTATTAGCATCATCGCAGTATCCAGCGAGTTCTCAATTTGACTGGAAATGTCATAAGCCAAGCCTCTATTTTCGCGAACCTCCTGAAATAGTCGACTAGACATCCCTTCTCCAAGAAGTCTCGAGACTATCAAGGAAGCTGGAAAATACTCATCAATAGGTGAAGCACTTTCAATGCCTAAGGCAAAATGACATTGCTCCACACCCTTGGCGATTCTTGAAGAATCAATCCGAACGGGGATCCTATCTCTCTGAAAGAATTTCCCTTCCTCAATCTGCTCAAAGCCATCCTCTATAGACTCCTTAACGACCTTAAAACTGACCGGTCCAGCAACCGAAACCAGCATTCTTCTTCCAACTCTCAGTTGATCAAGTCGAACATTCAAATCCTCCAACCTTAAGCTTTTAACAGAATTCTCAGTTCCAAAAACCGGGAGACCATAACTAGAACCTGGCCAAAATATCTTGCTAAGCAAGTCAAAAGCTGCCGAGTCCGGGTCGTCATTTGCCTCCGAAATTTCCTGAAGGATAACTTCCTTCTCCAATTCCAACTCTGCTTGTCGAAATTCAGGCTCAAGTACTAGCTCCCTGAGCAAAGACAGCAACTCTCCGAACCGATTACCCGGAACATCCGCGTAGAGAACCAACTCATCAGTATCAGTACTGGCATTGAGATCTCCCCCTAATCGATCAATCTCACAGGCTAATTGAAAAGTGTTCTTTGATAGAGTTCGCTTAAACAACATATGCTCAAGCAAATGGGTCAGGCCAATACTACTTTCGGTTTCCTCTCGAGAACCGCCCTCCAGACAAAGTGCAACGCTCACGGTACTAGAGGACGCCAACTCCGAGTGGAGAAGCCTCAATCCGTTCTTCAAGACTACTTTATTTACTTTGCTGATAGGCAAACCCGTAACGCTTTTGGTCTGAGATAGAGTACTGTATATACTCTACCTATTTTAAATACTGGCCTTTATATTTCTAGAAAAGGTTGAGTATATCCGCCATGCGTTAGCATGGCCAGAGGGCAGATACTGGGCCGGAGAATCAGTAAAACGCGAGCAGCAAGTTGCAATTTTAAGCTCTAGACTCCTATTTTACTGAATAAAGGGTTGAGACAAGGCCTAGTGGCCCTGATCAGTATATTTAGAGGTTGAGTATATTGCCTTATGGCCTCGCCTACGCTCGGCTCCTATATACTGAAACCTAAAATTATTGCTGCAAGAGCATAGCTCTTGGCAGGAAAAGCTAAAAATCCTTTGCTAAGATTTATATTAATGATTTTCTTGCGAAGCATCGCTTCACAGCATATTTTGGGCGAGGTATACCTATTGGATGGCTTTGCTTAAACTAAGCTTATACTGAAACCTAGACTAAGCTTTTGAAAAGGACAGAATTAAAAGTGTTTTCAGTATACTCCGGGGATTATAAGGGACTGATTTACGGCATAGCAAGGGCATTAAGAGCACAACATAGGCAAGGATCTTCTGCACTCCTCGGAACATTTCTCCATTACTTTTTAGCTACCAATACTCAATTAAGACTAGACAATGTCAGAAAAAACAGAAGCTAGGGTGTTAAAGGGATTTCGAGATTCTCTTCCCGGGGAAAGCATAGCCCGCTCTGAAATGATCAAAAGGATCATTTCTGTATTTGAAAACTTCGGATTTGCTCCGATAGATACCCCTGCTCTTGAATACACGACCACTTTGCTCGGATCCGGATCTGGAGAGACGGACAAGCAGCTTTTTAGATTCATGCAGGGCAAACGTGATGTAGCGATGCGCTTCGACTTAACGATTCCCTTAGCTAGATATGTAGCTAGTAATTTTAGCAAAATAACCTTTCCATTTCGTCGTTATCATATCGCGCCTGTGTGGAGAGGAGAAAATCCTCAACGCGGAAGATTCCGTGAATTCATGCAATGCGATATAGATATAATAGGGAGCCATTCCCCTCTAGCTGACGCTGAGGTTATGTCTGCAATCAGCTTCGCCCTAGAAAAACTAGAGCTGAAACACCTGCTCCGGGTGAATAGTAGGAAGTTGTCAAATGGATGGTTCGAAGAGCTCGACCTGTCTGAAAAGTCAGCTGAAATATTAAGAGCGCTGGATAAAATTGACAAAATTGGGCCGGAAAAAGTTAGAGAAGAGCTCAATAACAAGGCCGAAATTGCTCCCGAAAAAATCGACAAAATATTTGAACTAATTGACTGTCAGGGGGCGAGCAACCAAGAGACGTTCCAAAAGCTGGAGAAGCTAAGTAGCGGCCATGAAGTTCTACAATCAGGGCTATCAGAGTTAAAAAAGCACCTTGAAATTTGCCAAGACCTTGGCCTCAGTGAAAAGTGCATATTTGTTGATCTATCAATAGCAAGGGGCTTAGATTATTATACCGGAATTGTATTTGAAACTGACTTAAAAGAGGAAAAACTAGGTGAAGGATTAGGCTCAATTGCATCCGGAGGCCGTTATGACAATTTGGTTGAAAGGTTTTCCAATAATAGCCTGGCAGGGGTTGGTGCGTCAATTGGCCTAGATCGAATACTCTCAGCCCTAAGTGACTCATCCTTAATCCCAAATACTAACTCCACCACACAGGTTATGCTTTTAAATTTGGAAGAAAACATTTCAAGTTATTCTCTAGGCATAGTGTCAGAACTAAGAAAAGCCGGAATAAACGCAGAGATTTTTTTTGGAAACTCCAAACTGGCTCAACAATTTAAATATGCTGAGAAAAAAGATATTCCAGTTGTGCTTTTCTCAGGAAGCGATGAAGAGAAAACTAATACCTTTGCAATAAAGAACATTCAAAACGGGCAGCAAACAAAAGGCTTAAACAGAAGTGAACTCGTAAAGTCTGTAGCCTCAGCTATTTCCTAAGCACTGCGACTGTTTGGTTCTTTTTTCGGCCCCAGGTCAAAGTTGATTTTTCTGCTCCTTCAGCAACGACAAGCCAATTATCCACTAAAGTTAAATGAGAATATAGTGGCGAGCCCTTGTAGACCACAGCTGCTTCGAAAGCATAGTGCTCTAGTATAGCTGACGTCGTAGGAGCAAGGTTTACTAATTTGTAATAATCTTCAAATAGAGAACTTCCATAAGGCTTTTGAGACGGACTAAAGCCGGCAAAACCCCTTTCATCAACAAAAGGAGTCACTCCCATTGTGGACAACGAAGAGCCAAATTGAAATTGATTGAATACCGCTACATCAGAATCGGATAATTCCTGAATTGCTGAAAGAAGAAATTTCTCCCCAGAAACTAGCTTATACGGATGTTCTGGGGAGTCACTAAAAATCCTAAAAGCGGTGCAACAAGTCAAAACTACCAAGGACAATAGCTTCAGAGAGCTGTTCGCCTCTTTAAGGGAGCTAGAAGAAATTTTCTCCGCTATTAGTGCTCCTAGGAACCATGCAAAAATAAAATTACTTCCCTTGAACATTATAGCAAAGAGCAGGGCCACAACTAAACAAACAGTGGAGTATAGGGATACAGCCTGTCGGAATACAATCGCTACAAAAAATAACAGAAAAACTCCCCAAACTGTTTCCAGTTGAATGTGAAAATTCGGAGTAGCAAACGCATAAACTCCAAGAAAATGTAGTCCTTCATTGGAAACTATTTCAACTAAAACCATCCATAATTCACGACCGCGCTGGCTAATAGCTGAGAGAATTAGCATCAGC
>CALIEE010000033.1 GCA_938022485.1 uncultured bacterium
ACAAACTTGACTAAACAAAGTGTTGAATCGAACTCAGACAATCGAATCTAAAAAAGAGGCTAGCCTTCAAGGTAAAGTGGCTATAGTTGTTGTTTCCTATAACTCTGGCAAAGACTTAAGAACACTTTTCTCATCGTTAGACACTTTGTCATATCAAAATTTCAAAATCTTTTTAGTCGACAATTGTTCAAGCCTTGAGGAGCAAGAGCAGCTCAATGAGTTTGAGGATCGAAAGGATCTGCAGTTAGTTAGAAACGTTGAAAACGCAGGCTTTGCTGCCGGAAATAACCTCGGAATTCGAAAAGCCTTGATTTGGCAGCCAGATTTTATTTGGCTACTAAATGCCGATACTATAGTGGAGCCTGACGCCCTCTCTTCTTTAATGAGTGCTGCTAGTAAATCCTCTCAAGTTGATTGTTGGGGTAACTTAGTTTGCTCCGGAATGCCTCGAGATAACGCTACCGTTTGGTGCAAGGGAGGGGAAATAGACCTGGCGCAGCAAGAAGTTGCTATGAGATCATACGGTGAAAGCTACAAGCCTGCCTCTAAACCCTCCAGCCCTGAAGTTTGTGACTATATTCCAGGCTGCTCAATGTTCTTCCGACCTGAGTTGATTAAAAAAGTAGGCTTTATGCCAGAGGACTATTTTATGTACTTCGAGGAAACAGCTTGGTGTGCAGAAATGAGAAGGAAGGGACTGACCTTAGCTGTAGACCCGAATGCTATCGTTTGGCATGCCACCGACGATGGCAAAACCTCTTCCGTGTTCCACACTTATTACTATAATCGTAACCAACTTAAGTTTTGGTTTAGACAATCTTCGCTGGTTGGCCGTTTGTCCCTAGTCTTTGATTCTGCATTTAAAAAATTGCCTAGAGCTTTGAAGGCTTTTTATAAAGCGGGTAGCTTAGCCGAAAAAGAAATTTTCAAAGCCCATGCTAGGGCTAATTTAGATTTTCTTCTTTGCCGAGGTGGCCGTAGGATCTAACACCGCCTGCCTTGATTCACAGTAACTAGGTCAAGGCCGATGTGGCTTTCATCGAGAAGAGAAGCGTCATAATTCCAAGTCCAACACTAAATATTGTAAGAAGAACTCTCTCCCAATTCTTGCCAATGCTTACAGCCGCCAGTAATGGAAAAATTGGAAACAGACTTAGCGTGTGACGAGCTAGTGACAAGGTGCTGCCCGTCCAAAGGCTTGCAGCTACAGGAATCGTAACCAATAAAGCCGCAGCCAGGTTTCTGTTTTTAAGGAATGCTAGTCCAGCTGCTAAAGATAGAAGCCCTGCCATAATATTTAGTGAAACAAAGTTCCAGTCAGTAAGAAGTATCGGGTTGGCCAAGTCAATGTCAGGAAAACCTCCAGGCCTCCAGGTTTTTTGAATTTCCATCCAAGCTAAAGGGTTTCCCGTTAACGAATAAAGGTAAGCCGAGAAGAGAATTATTCCCAGAGGGGCTATTGTGACAGACAGAAGTATTGCTTGTATCCGTTTGTAGCCATTCTGAAATAAGTAAAAAAGAAAAGCAGGAGCCATCAACAATCCAGTTGGTCTCGTGCCAGTAGCCAGGGCAAAAACTATTGCTGCGAAAAAAGGTTGGCCAGTTCTTACTAGAAGCGCTGAAAATAACACCAAGAAAAGAAATAAAGATTCAGTTAAGGGTAAACTAAAAAAATAACTGGTTGGGAAGAAGCAGAGCAGCCACAGTGAAAGCTTAGCTATTTCAGGGCTTAACTCCGAGTGCCTAAGCAAGCGATGAAGAAGTGTTAAGGACAGAAATAGAAAAAAATTACTGAGGAATAGACCGGAGTAAACATATTCTCCAGATATCTTGGACGCTAGTTTCCATGTTGCTGGGAATAGAGGAAAAAAGGCCCAATTGCGTTGAACATCAGTGATTTCAGTTTCAGTTGAATAGCCTCTTTTGATAATTCCTAGATACCAGCCAGCATCGCCAACAATTATACTCTTATCCAGATTGCCAATAGTTTGGATTATATTGCCAATGCGCACCTGAGGTCTGAGAACTGAGTTGTCTTGGTGCTCAAGTAGAATAAAGGATGACCCTAAAAGAAAAACTAAAACCAAAAGAAGTCTGGAAAGTAAAAACGGAACAAGTGCGGCCCTAAAACTATTGGCTAAACTTTCCTCAGCTAGGTTTTTGTTACTTAAATTCATTTTTGTTGAAGTCTAGAATAGATCTAGGAGGCATAGGCGATAAAAATCTATTTGATAACTTATTTTTCTATATTGCAAGGATTGGAAAGCCCATGGAACACTTATTTTCTTGATGCTGTGGGTGTGGCGGCAGAGCAGGAAAGCGGAGGTAGAGATATGTTTGAAAAACCAGTTACTCAATTGTGCTATGCGGAGGAAGAAGATCTTCTGGCCCTAGCTCAAGCTTTGCTAGAGTCTGCCGTAATCTTTCGTGGAAGTGAAAGTCATCAGAATTTAAGCAAGGTCGATAGAATTCGCCATGTAGACGCCATTTTTGATGATCGGTTTTTGCTAGACCAGCTTTACAGGGCAGGGAATATTCCTCATCTTGCAGATCATGTAGAGTTGGACAGGCTTAGCTAGGCATTCCCGACTCCTAGCTTAAAAAACTATCTAAAGATAAACATTACCATGACTAGCGTGCCGCAGTTAACACAGGCATGCGCAATCATCGGTGCCAGTAAACCACCTCTCCATTCCCGAAGAACGGCCAGAAACATACCAATCATTGTTAGCGGAACCATTCCAATAGGACCTTGGGGATGAACAGCAGCAAATATAAGTGAAGAAATAATGATTGAAGCAGCCGCTGAAGATCTAGTTCTTAGCCATCCGTATAAAGCACCCCGAAACATAATTTCTTCTATGATTGGAGCGCATACCACCGCCAGAAAGAATATTAGGGCTATCTTAAAATTGTCAGGAGCCTGAGTGAGAATTGGAACAATTGGATGCCCGCCTTGGCTAACGTCAAGTTTTAAGGCCGATAGGATGGAGGCGTAGATTAAAAGAACTATAAAAAAAGGAGTCCAGATTCCAACATACAATAGGGGAGTAGTTGTAATATCTCTTAGAGCCCTTCCCCAGCCGTCAAGAGTTAGTCCCACGTCTTCACGAATTGTTTTAAAATCCATTCCTGAAAGAAGGGGAAACAAGAGGGCCAATAGGGAGCCAACAATAATTGGCACCTGTATTTTTAGGTCAGGTTTTAGACCAAGGTGAACTACCAGAAGTTTGACGATTAATGAGCCAGACAACATAATTGCCATGTAGACACAAAAAATCTCCAGTAAATGAGCGGAGCTGTTTAGCGGTACAAAACGAGTGTTGAACTTATCTCTCAGGTACTGAAAGACTGAAATGGAGAAAATACTAACGGAACTGAGTGCGAATATTGTTAAAAATACTGCTCCAATTACGAATTTAGTAAATCCCTTGTTTAGACTATTTTCGAATTCAGGGTCTATGTTTTCAGCCTTAGAGTTCTTTTGAAGATAAAGATTACCCATCCATTTCATTTTCTCCTGGAGCAACTTTCGCTCTTCTTCAGAGAAAGTTTTATTGGAATTCTGAATACTTTCAATTAATAGTTGGTCGACTGGTTCTGCATTTTTGGCTTGTCTAAGTTTAAGCTCCTCTAAGGCAGTGCCTTGATCGATGTCGAACCAATTTCTAAGCACCACTCTACTGCGAAGGGATGCTCTACCCATTTTGCTAAAAATTCCCTCAGGCAGGGCTTCCTTACTAAACAATCCCTCTAAGTATTGAGATCGAATCAAGTTAGCCATTCCCTTCATTTGAGTAGGGTCTTGATTAATAGAGTTTTTATTAAAAAATTTAATACCTCCGATTACAATCTTAGCCTGCTTCTCTAAAAGCTGAGCATCCATGTCGGAAGGTTCTTTTGAGATTTGGGAGCTACCTTTCTTTGGACTTATGTTAATAAAGTCCAATACCCCCCAAGCGTTTACGATTGTTAAGAGAAGGGTCAACACCGTCAGAATGTAAAAGACGATATTTCTAAGAGGGCTGTTACCGGAAATTGAGGCTGCCAAGGGATATCCTGTTATGGGCAAAGTAAGTACAAATGAGAGTTAAGTTCTCAGACTTGAAAATACTATTGCTAGGATAGGATTGGCAAGTAGCTACCAAGACTTGCAAGCTCACAAGGCCTTTTGTAAGTTCAAGGCGTGAAGATCCTAGATAACTATCAACAACTTTTTTCTGAACTGGTCTCTATTATAGAGTCTGAACTGTCCAAGGGCTCTAGCGGAGCCTTGGGGTTCTGTGGTGGAAGGAGTATCCGATCATTGTATGAACAGTTGCTAGACAACCCTGATTATATCTCCAAAGAAAACTGGAAAAAATTACAGTTTTTTTTAGTTGATGAACGACTAGTTTCTGTAGGTAGTAGGGAGTCTAATTTTCTTCAGCTAGAAAAGGAGCTTTTGGAGCCCTTAAGAAAGAAGAGCTTAATTTCGTCAGAGCAGATGCACCCCGCACTTAAAGATGATTGCGATGCGGAAAGTTTAATAGAACTTTATCAAGATACTCTTCATGCCAATGGCAAAGAATTACTGGTTGCCTTTTTGGGAGTTGGTGAAGATGGTCACATTGCCTCTCTTTTTCCTGGCCATTTCTCTGGAGTGTTGGAGTCTGGTGCTGAGGAGCAAGATTTTTTACTAGTCGAGGATTCTCCAAAACCTCCACTAAGAAGAATCTCTGCTTCTCCAAGCTTACTAAGAAGGGCAAGGCATGTCTTTTTAATTTTCTCTGGTTCTGCCAAGAGACAAGCTTGGGATAACTTTAATAATCCGGATTTAGGTGTGGATGATTGCCCTGCTAAACTGTTTTTTGGGCAGAGTAATTTGAGTTGCCTAGTGAATTTAGCCTAAACTGAGTAAGCCTAAGGATTTTTTTATGGTTCAGGTAAGACCTTTTTCTGCATTGCGACCCACAAAAAAGACGGCGAAAGACGTAGCATCTGTCCCTTATGATGTAGTTGATCGTGATGAAGCACGAGAGTTGGCAGGTGAAAATAGCAGTAGTTTCCTCAGGGTGATTCGAAGCGATATTGAGTTTGAAAATTCAATCAGTCCCTATGATGCCTCCGTGTATGCAAGGGCAGTCGATAATCTTCGTCGTTTGGAAGAGAGTGGCACCTTGGTCCTAGAAGATAAAGATTCTTTTTACGTATATCGAATCAAAGCAGGTTCTCACCAACAAACAGGAGTTGTCGCCCTTAGTTCAGTAGCAGACTACGATCAGGGTTTAGTAAAGATTCATGAAAAAACTAGGCCTGAAAAACTGGAAGATAGAACTCGCCATATGATTGAACTTAAGGCTCACACTGGTCCCGTCTTGCTTACTTTTCGTGATCATGATGGCATCTCGGAAATTTTAAACCGCACTGCGGAAAAAGATCCAGTTTTTGATTTTGTTGCTGAGGATGGAGTCTCTCACACGCTATGGCAAGTTGTGGAAGATGGAGAGGAATTGAGAGAGTCTTTCTCTTTTGTGCCGGCCAGCTATATTGCGGATGGTCATCATCGAGTTGAAAGCTCAAAACTTTGCCGCAACAGTTTTCAAAAAGAAAATTCAGAACATAGTGGTAGTGAGGCCTATAATTTTTTTCTATCGGTTCTTTTCCCAGAATCTGAGTTAAACATTTTGGCTTATAATAGAGTGGTTAAAACTATTCCTGGCGAAGGAGCTAAGTCCTTTCTATCCGCTTTGTCTAATGTGATGAACATCGAAAAGAATGGGAAGAAGGAGCCTTTGGCTAAAGGGGAATTTTGTATGTACTTGGCTGGTGACTGGTATTCGCTGAGTCCTTTGGAAAAAATATCCAAGGATCCAGTTGCATCCTTGGACTGCAGTATTCTTCAGGATAGGGTTCTAGCCCCTCTTTTGGCAGTTGAAGATCCTCGTACTAGTTCTAATGTTAGTTTTGTTGGTGGAATTCGAGGAACGGAAGAGTTGGAGAAACTGGTTGATTCAGGGAAAGCCCAGGTGGCTTTTTCCCTTTACCCCGTAACTGTCGCAGATTTGCTTAGTGTGGCTGATTCGGGAAAAACAATGCCTCCAAAGTCAACATGGTTTGAGCCTAAGCTTAGATCTGGAGTTGCTACCCATGTTTTTGGATAGTGGTAGATCTTTTTGACTTAAAGGTTTTTCCAGCACGGGTGTTTTTTAACTAGCGCAAGAGCCTTTTTAAGAAGACCGATTCCTGGCTCTGTTCTGTGCCAGGTTGAGGCTCCTGAAGGGTGAGGTAGCGGAATTAGGTCAACCAATCCGTGTTTGAGTTTTACTTGATGCAAACTTCCAACCACTTCAGTTAGTTTCTTGAAACTTAGAAATTGATTGATGGCCAGTTTACCTACCGGAATAATTAGTCCAGGTTCTAGCAAATGACATTCTTTTTCAAACCAATTAGCGCAGTTCAGAATTTCTGTTTCATTAGGGACTCGGTCACCACCCTTGGGGTTCTTTCCAGGGAAGCATCTACATACCGCTGCCATGTAAACCTTTTCTCGAAAGCTCTCTTCGCTCTCGCCGCATTGATCCATCCATTTGAAAAGAGTTTTTCCAGCAGTCCAAGCAAATGGCTTTCCAAGCTCTCCCTCTCTAGGTCCTGGAGCCTGACCCACCAGAATCACTTTAGAAAGTATAGGAGGGCCACTTACCACAGGGCCGATCATTTCAGGACAGGCCTCGCAGTCATGGAGTCTCTTTACGTGGTTTTTAAGTTGGACCAGATTATTTGGCATAGTCAGATAAATTGAGAGTTGGCGGGGATTTTAGACAATCTTGTAAGAAATGCGAATGGCTGTGGAAAAACTATTAGTATAGTTGGTAATTCACTAAGAATTTCGGTATTTCCCCCAACTTTAGGGCTGAAATGCTGGCCTATTTACTCTGCTGAAGGTAGAAACGTGGACTTCTGTGGAGTTGAGAAAGGACCGCCTGAGAGCCTTCAAGGTTTGCTGAGTGCGTGAAATTCATACTATTCTACTCGTCTGATTTTTGCCTAATTGGAGAGGGCGCAGACCCAAGCACTGAGTAAGTGTTTGTTTAGTGAGGAGAGGTTCTCTTCCAAGTATTTAGTTTGTCACAGGGCGGCTTTAGAGTTTGTGAACAGTATTTTTGAAAAATCATCAGAGTCAAAACAAAAAAATGCTGCCAGTAGCATAAGGCTTACTGATGTTAGCAAGTCCTTTAAGCGGACAACCCAGGCTAGCAAAGGTTACTCTACTATCAAGTCTAGTTTGATTAATTCTTTGCTTAGAAAGTCCTCGGCCTTAGAAAATACCTTAGTGGCCCTAGATAAGGTTAATTTGAATGTTGAGCCAGGCGAGTCAGTTGGGGTTATTGGTAGGAATGGCTCTGGAAAGTCTACAATATTAAAGCTTATTGCCGGGATTTATCAGCCTGACTCAGGCCTTGTTGAGGTCAATGGAAGGGTTTCTGCACTTATTGAACTTGGAGCAGGTTTTCACCCTGACTTCAGTGGAAGAGAGAATTTGGTTCTCGGCGGGATAATGTATGGTTTATCTCGAAAAGAAATAGAAGAGCGTATTCCTGAAATTATTGATTATGCTGAGCTTAAAGATTTCATTGATGACCCTGTTAGAACTTACTCTTCAGGTATGTATATGAGGCTTGGCTTTAGCCTTGCTGTGCATACAGACCCTGATGTTTTGCTGGTGGATGAAGTTTTAGCGGTTGGTGATGCTGCTTTTACAAAGCGTTGTCAGAGCACAATCGGAGATTTGAAACGAAAAGGTACTACCATGCTGTTGGTTACTCACGACCTAGATTCGGTTGAGAGATGGTGTGACCGGGCGGTTTGGTTATACTCCGGAAAGGTTAAGAGTGAAGGTGCTCCTAGAAGAGTAATTGACAGTTACTTGATGACCTTAGATGAACAACATCAAGAGCGACTGAAGAAAGAAAATGAGTCTAACTCTCTTGAAGATCAGGCGGAAGGAGAAGCCAGCTCAGTAGGAGAAGATGAAGGTCTTCAGCCAACTGATGGACCAGGGCGATGGGGTAATAAGTCAGTCGAGGTAACCGATGTTGTGCTGATAGGAGAAGATGGGTCTTCAACATGGGTCTTAAAGGATAGTCAGGAGCTGACAGTCGAAATCAGTTATCGGATAAATTCTGCAATTGACAGTTTAGTAATCGGAGTGGGCTTTCTTAAGCCAGATGGAACAGTCGTTCATGGAACTAACACCGATATAGAGGATATAAAGATTCCGATTGTGGCCGAGGAAGGGCCTTTTCCGGCCAAAGGTGTACTTAGATATAAGTTGGAGAGAGTAGGCCTAACTGGCGGCGAGTATTTTTTAGATATTGCGGCTCATGCCAGAGATGGTTTGCCGTTTGATTATCATCACTTGCTACATAAGTTTTCGGTTTCCGGTGGGGAGAAGCTACACGGATTTTTGAGCCCGTCTAGATCCTGGGATGTTGAGGTTAGTTATCAGACCGAGCAAAGCTCATTGAAAAGTGCTGGAGGCGTTAGCTAGTGCTTAGAAATATCAAAGAAATGTGGAAGTATCGTAGTCTGATACAAGCGTTGGTGGGTAGGCATTTGAGGGCCAGGTACCGAGGATCTTTTCTCGGCTTTGTTTGGTCTTTTTTAAACCCGCTTTGCTTGCTCGCTGTCTATTCATTAGTTTTTGTATATTATATTCGGTTCGACAGTATCGAGAACTATTCCGTTTTTCTTTTTACTGGGCTTCTCCCTTGGCTTTGGTTCTCCGGAGGTTTAATGGATGCAGTCTCTTCTATTAGTGGAGGAGGTAGTTTAATAACTAAGTCCCTCTTTCCCCCTCATATACTTCCTGTTGTTTCTGTCTTGACGAACCTGGCACATTTTCTGCTGGCAATTCCAGTTCTGATTATTTTTATGCTCTTCTCCGGTATTAGCTTAGAGATATCTCTGATTTGGTTTCCACTAATTGTGCTGGTGCAGTTAGTTTTTTTGACCGGTCTTTCTTTGCTTTTTTCTGCTTTGAATGTCCATTTTCGAGATATCCAGCATATTTTAAACAACTTTCTAACCCTTTGGTTTTTTCTTTGTCCCATTCTTTATTCAGTGGCTACGATTCCCGAGGGCTTTAAGCCCACCATTTATTTTAATCCGGTGGCTCTTTTCACCCTTATGTACCACTCAGTGTTTTTAGAGGGTCAGGCGCCTTCTATGCTGGGACTTGGAATCACTGCAGTTTGTGCGCTTGTTTCATTTGCGATTGGAAACTTTGTTTTTAATCGTTTCAGGGAGGGTTTTGCTGAACTTGTATAGAGATGGTTTCTGAACATAGGAAAATTTTTAATCAGCTTGTTCATACCCTTAGTTACGGGGATGCCATATCCTCTGAGGCGATAACCATAAAAAACCTGCTGCGTGAGCAGGGCTGGCAATCTGAAATATACTGTCTACATGTGCACCCTAAGCTAGAGAATGATTGTCAGTTAATTGAAAAGTTTAATAGTAGCGATAAAGGTGATTTACTTTTGCACTATTCTCTTGGTTCTCCCCTGAACAAAATGTTTAAGGATTACCGTCAGGGTAGCAAGTATTTAATGTATCATAACCTGACTCCTCCCAAGTGGTTTGAGGGCTATAATCGTCGAGTTTATGATGATTTGATCGATGGGGCTGAAGAGTTGCCTCGAGTTGGTGCTGCTGCTGACTGTCTAATAGGGGTTTCTGACTACAATTGCGAAGATCTTAAGGGACGTGGTTTGCCTGGAGCCAAGAAACTTTCTATTCCTTTTGATGATAACAAATGGAGCCTCGAGGCCAATGCCGGCATCAAAGCGGCTTTGAGGGGTCATGGCGGCGAAAATTTTCTACATGTTGGTCGAATAGCCCCAAACAAGTGTATTCACGATATTTTAAAAACCTTCTATTTTTATCATCACAAAATTTCAGAAAAGAGCAGGCTTTGGATAGTTGGTAACGATTCGGATTGTGAGCTTTATTCTCTTGAGCTTCGGCGAATGGTATCTGAGTTTAATCTCAAAGGAGCTGTTGAGTTCGTAGGTTCGGTAAGCGATTGCGAATTGAAGGCCTTTTACCAGAACTCTGACGCTTACATTTGTATGAGCGAACATGAAGGTTTCTGTGTGCCTTTGATTGAAGCAATGTATTTTAAGTTACCAGTTATTGCCTTCAATAGCTCTGCTATTGCAGAGACCTTAGGTTCTGCCGGGATACTTCTGGAAGAGAAAGCTCCTGAGTTAGTAGCTGAGCTTTTGGCCGCTGTATCTTCTGACCAGACTTTTAGAGATAGGATAATTTCGTCTGGTCTGGATCAGTTGGAGAGGTTTTCTCTTGATAATTTTCGAAATTCTCTTTTTGCGATTCTTGAAAGCCATTCTGGAAGTCTGCCTGCGGAAGGAAGTCGAGCGGTTGTATGAACACAATCGGCTTAGATATTAGAGGAACCGAGAAGGGTTTCAAGTCACACTTTGGTCGCGGAACGGGTCGATATATTACTGAATTGGTTTCAGCGCTGGACGAAGTATCTGATTCTACCGACTTAGAGTTGGTGAAGTTAGGAACCGCGGATTTTGTATCTGATAAGATACCACTCTCCCTATTAAATTCTGTGCCGCTCGGTAAGGTCACACTGGAAACGCAAGTTTTTATTCCGGCAAGTCTTAGTTTTAGAGACTATAATTTTGTCCATTACTTTGCTCACTGTGATGCTCCCGCGTTTGGCTATCCAGGTAAGACGATCACGGTTCTCGACCTAATCCCCCTTAAATTTCCTGAGCTTTACTCTAGGGGGAAAAGTTCTTTTAGATTTAAATTCGCAAGATGGTTGGAAAATACCTCGGTGAAAACAGCAAAAGGAATAATAGCGATTTCTGAAGCTACTAAACGAGACCTGATTGAAATACTGAAAGTTCCGGCTGAAAAAATAATCGTTACTCCTTTGGCAGTTAGCGACTTTTTGCTTAGCTTTGATAATCGTAGTTTGGATCGCTTAGAGGCCAGGAGAAGGCTTGGTCTCAAGGAAGATAGTTTCGTTCTTTCCTATTTAGGGGGTATTGATCCTCGAAAGAATGTAAGTTTTTTGCTCGACTTGCTGCAGAGTTTATCTGGTAGTAAAAATGCTTCAAAGGTATGCTTGCTGCTGGGTGGATCTCATAAGAAAGATGATCAGTATCCGGTTTTAAAGGAGCGAATAAGAGAGTTAGGTATAGAGGAGTTAGTGCTTGAATCTGGTTTTGTTGCCGATGAGGAACTACCCGATTTCTATCATGCCTCTGATCTATTTCTCTTTCCTAGCCTCTATGAGGGTTTTGGATTACCAGTGCTTGAGGCAATGGCCCTAGGTGTGCCAGTAATTGCTGGGGATAATTCCTCAATGCCCGAGCTCAGTAATGGCTTAAAGGATGGTGAGAATGGGATGATTCTCCTTCCTGATAATAACCTTGAATCTTGGAATAGGATTATTCAACAACTTGCGAATGATCCGGGGAGTTTAAAAGAAATTGGTGCAGCGGCAAAAAAAAGAGCTAAGGAATTCTCATGGAGAAGAACCGCAGAGCTCACCATTGATGCCTGGAAAAGCTTCGAGAATTGTGAGCGAACAGCCAAGCGATAGTTTAACCACCTCTAGAAAAAGCTTTTGGGGGCAGTTTAAGTGGATTTTTGCAATGGTGCTACTGGGTGCCATTCCTCGACTGAACTTTTTAATTAAGACTGATTTCGGCATAGAGTCTGATGAGGCTATTGTCGGTCTGATGGCTCGCCACATACTAGAAGGTGAGGGGGTTCCTGTTTTTTATTATGGGCAGAACTATCTGGGTAGCCTCGAGGCTTTGCTTGTTTCTGCTTCTTTCGCCTTATTTGGAGAGTCTAACGCTAGCTTAAAACTAGTTCCTTTTCTCTGCTCTCTAGTTTTCATAGTGGTCTCCTATTTTCTGACCAAGCAATACGGAGGAGAGAGAGCTGCTAGGCTAAGTTCTTTGTTGGTGGCAGTTCCGCCACAAGCGTTGATGATTTGGAGCCTGAAGGCTAGGGGTGGATTTATTGAGCTTCTTATTATCGGTAGCATTTCTTTGTTACTTACCACATGGGCAGTAAAAAATACCTCGACATTTAAATTGGCTGCTATCGGTCTAGTCTTAGGACTGGGTTGGTGGGTTAATAATCAAATAGTTTTTTACATGGCTGCTGTTGCTTTAGTGCTTGGAGCTCTGTTGCTCTGTCGCGAAGGGATTTGGTCTCTTCTAGGTGGTGGAGCAACTATTTTGTTTTTTTTCCTGCTAGGCGGGTATCCTTTTTGGTATGCGAATATAGTTGAACAACCCCGGTTTTCTTCTTTTCAAACTTTATTCGGTGGAAGCAAGGAAAGTTTGATGACTAATGGGGGAACCAGTCTTTTGAATGCGTTCTCCAGGTTTAATCGAGAGGTATTTACCCCACAGCTTCAAGGGTTCTGGGAAGAGTCCTTGCCCATTTTGTTGGGATCACGCCGTTTTTGGTCCGTGGAAGATAACTTTCCAGGAGCAACAACCCTGGCCTTGGTTACTTACGGAGCTGCACTTGCTCTATACCTCCTTTTTTGGGTGATGAGCCTGATGAGAAGAGATCGCAGTCGAGTACAGAAGGTTAAGCCTGCTCCTTTTAGTTTGCCGCTAGTTTTCTTGATTTGTACGGTTTCTATTTTTGCCCTGAGCAGTTTCGGATGGCTCTCACAAGCTCCGAGATACCTACTACCTGTTTATTCGGTTCTGTTTTTGGTTGTTGGAGTTGGGTGCTGTGGTTTTGTGACTGGTTTGGGTAATTTTTTGGGTGGTTTGGTAGCCTTTAGCGCTCTGTTTATCAATTTAAGCTCTAATTTTTTCGAAATTTCCTCTAAGGACTGGTCGATTGGACTAGTTACGCCTGGAGAGCCCTTTGTCTATCAAGGTGAAAGGGTGCAAAGGGATCATACTGAACTATATAGCTGGCTGAATAAACAGGGTTACGGGCACGTGATTACAGATTATTGGATCGGCTATAGAATGGCATTTGAGACAGGGGAGGCAGTTACCTTTAGTCGTTTTAGCCGGGAGGGACCAATTCGTATACCGCAGTATGAATCTGACAGAGGAGAATACGAAGAGGACGTCTATTTATTGGTTAATGCCCAGGCTGAAACTGTGAAAAGAGAGCTTTCGGCACGAGGTTTTAGTTTCCGAGAAAACCTTGTTGGCGGCTACACAATTCTAGACTGGATCGTGCCAGTAAGTTGGAGAGGAGAGCCCATAAGCCTAGATGAGTCCTATCTTTCAACTGAGTTTAATTCTGATGGTATAAACCAGCTTGTGGATGGGGACCCAGGAACTCGTTGGTCTAGTAAGGCCTCTCAGGCTCCCGAAATGGAGGTCGTGCTTAATTTTGAAGAGCCTATTGATATTTCTGGACTGGATATAGACATGGGCTTTTGGCCGCATGATTTTCCCGTAAGGCTTGCAATTGACTTGATGGATGAGGAAGGTCAGTGGTGCAATAATTTCGATAGTAAGGGTATGGATGTATTTTCTGAGTGGCGTAGATTGTGGCAGTTCTATTTTAGGCCTCAAAGAGTTCGTGCTGTAAGATTGAGACAGCTTGGAAAACATAACGTTTTTGACTGGTCTGTGGCTGAGCTAGTTGTTTACGGGACGGAGGAGGGAAATTCCGAAGGTTCAGTTGAGTACAGTTCATTGGATTTCAAGGAGCAGTTAGAGGAGCAGATTCTTAAACTGCAACAGGAGCAGGGTCAGGACTCAACTGGCGGGCTTATTCTAGAGGAGCAAAGATAAAGTGGGATTTACATGTGGAATAGTGGGACTGCCCAATATAGGAAAGTCTACGATTTTTAATGCTTTGACTGATGCAGCCGCTGAGGCAGCTAACTATCCATTTTGCACAATAGAACCTAATGTCGGTCGAGTTCCTGTTCCTGATTCTCGACTAGATAAGCTGGCGTCTATCGCCTCTAGTAAGGAAATTATTCCTGCGAGTATGGAGTTTGTTGATATCGCCGGACTTGTGGAAGGGGCTTCAAAAGGTGAGGGGCTTGGAAATCAGTTCTTAGGGCATATCAGATCTGTAGAAGCCATCGCTCACGTTGTGAGGTGTTTTGATGATTCTAATGTCACCCATGTTGAAGGTTCAGTGTCTCCTGTTCGAGACATAGAGGTAATAGAGACTGAACTTATGCTTGCGGATCTAGGATCTGTGGAAAAACAGCTGGAGAGAGTTCGAAAAACAGCAAAAGGAGGCGACAAGGAGTCGATTGCTCTTCAGGAAAGACTTGAGAGAGCACATCAGATTCTTTCTGAGGGCGAACTTTTGCTATTGCACGACAACGAGGAGCTAAATTTTAGAGATTTAGGTTTTATCACTGCCAAACCGCTGTTCTTTGTCGCCAACGTTAGTGAGGAGCATGCATCAATTTCAGGTAATGAAATAGATAAGGCGGAGGGCTCATTGAAGGAATTAATGGAACTCGCTTCAAAAAGAGGTTTGGACCTCGTAGTTATCTCTGGAAAGGTTGAAGAAGAGATACGCCAGCTACCAATTGAAGAGCGTGGGGAGTTCCTAGGGGAGCTTGGATTGACTGAATCAGGCTTAGATCGCCTTTCTAGGTGTGGATATAAGACATTGAACTTAATAACTTTTTTTACTGTGGGGCCGAAAGAAGCGCATGCTTGGACTTGTCGTAGTGGAAGTTTTGCCCCCCAGGCTGCAGGTAAGATTCACACTGATTTTGAAACGGGTTTTATAAGAGCAGAGGTGATCTCCTACGATGATTATATCAACTCAAAGGGAGAACAGGGTGCCAAAGAGTCGGGTTGCCTTCGAGTTGAAGGAAAAGATTATAAAGTTGTCGATGGAGACGTTGTTCACTTCAGATTTAACGTTTAAAACGTAAATTGAGTCGTTACCTGATTGTTTTTTAGAGTTTCGCGCCCCAACAAACTCAATTGAATAAAACACCCAAGTGCCTAAATATCTTCTAGATTTAGAGAGATTGGAGGGTGTTGGCAGCTTTGCTTCCTTGCGGGTTGGATGATTTCAAACTTTTGTTTCCAATTCTCGTTACTAACTTCCTAAATATAGATTTTCGTCGCTGATCAAAAATTTTTGCGCGATTTTTGAAATAGCAAAGCTGAAAACACAACTTTAGAATACGATTTGTTTATTTTGCATCCAAAGAATTCAACGGATCGATCTTCAAAATTCAGATAGTTCCAGATAAAAAAAATATTGTTATTACTAAAACAATAGTTTTATTATAGGGTTCATGTTGATGAGGTGGTAGAAGATTTTTTTGGTGTGACCAATGCGATCAACTGTTTGCAGTAAAATGGACTTTTAGATTTTTTAAAGTCCGACTCGTCGAAGAAGTTTTGGGACGTGGTAGTAGAAAGGGGAAGTTGATTGCTTAATTCTAGCTAGAGGAAAAACATTATGGCAACTGCCAAGAGAAAGAAACCGGCTACTAAGCGTAAGCCGGCTAAGAAGAAAACGACAACTAAAAAGAAAACTACAGCTAAGCGTAAGCCAGCTAAGAAAAAGACAACAACTAAAAAGAAAACTACAGCTAAGCGTAAGCCAGCTAAGAAAAAGGCGACTACTAAGAAGAAGTCTACAGCTAAGCGTAAGCCGGCTAAGAAAAAGACGACTACTAAGAAGAAGTCTACAGCTAAGCGTAAGCCGGCTAAGAAAAAGACGACTACTAAGAAAAAGACGACTACTAAGAAGAAGTCTACAGCTAAGCGTAAGCCAGC
>CALIEE010000034.1 GCA_938022485.1 uncultured bacterium
TTCGCTATGGTCAAGTAGCGTTTGGCTATGGTCCTGAGAGCACATTTCTAAAAAGTGCCCTGCAATCTAGCTAATGATTCGAGCTAGCTTGCTTCGAATCTCTTTAGCTAAGAAATCTACCAGTTCCTCATTTTCCAACTGTTCAACTACATCAGTGGCAAAAGCATCTACCAAAATCCCCGTAGCATCTTGTTTCGATATACCACGGCTTCGAAGGTAGAATAGTGCCTCTTCATCTAGCTGCCCCACAGTAGCACCATGGGTGCACTTAACATCATCCGCCCAGATCTTTAGTTGGGGACGAGTCTCAACTGAAGCATCATCAGAAAGTAAAATACTTTTATTGGACTGAATGGCATTAGTCTTTTGAGCATCTGGCCTAACAATAATAGTTCCACCAAACACACCTCGAGACTTGTCTGCGTATATCCCTTTAAACAACTCATTGCTCTCACAATTAGGAAGAGCGTGATCAATTAAAGTATAATTATCTACATGCTGTTCGTCAGAGAGAATGGTTAAGCCATTTACTACAGTATTGCAGTACTCTCCATCAAGAACCGGGTAAACTTCATTTCTAGCCAGTCGTCCACCTAAGGAAAAAAGATGAGTTTCGACGTGACTTTTATCTTTCTGAACGATCTTCAATGTCGAAAGTAAACAAGCCTTTTCCGAGTCTTTCTGAACTTTCACATGCTCAACTCTAGCTCCGGCTTCAGCAAAAATATGCCCCACCGAACTAGTCAAATATTCGCCAGAACCCTCTTCACCATAATGTTGTTCAATTATTTTAATCGAACTCTTCTCGGCAGCCTCAACAACAAACCTAGGGTGAGAAACTGTCTTGTCTGAACCAGAAGTGGTTACAGCAATAAGTTGTAGTGGAACCTCGATTTCCGCACCTGCTTCCACATTTAAATGCAAACCATCACGAAACAATGCAGTGTTAAAATTAACCAATGGCTCCGATCGTTCATCACTACCTTTTACTAGCTCAAACAACCTATCAGCATCTTCCCCGGAAAAGGCTTGAGCTAAAGGTTGAATTTGGACACCTTTCGGCAATTCAACATTAGAAAATTTCTCTGAAAGCTCTTTAGAGAAAAAGCCGTTAACGAAGACTCGAACCAACTTTTTCTCACCAAGCAAACAACTAGCTAGTCGATCTTCATCAACAGAAGCATTGGCTGCGGCTGGTCTAAAGTTCGTCTTAAGAATTGGCTGGAGATTGGTATATTTCCAAGCTTCATTTTTCGTAGTTGGAAAGCCATCTGAGTTAAACTGATCAAAGGCTTTTTGCTTAAACTTATGATAAGCGCCACCAGCACTCCCATTCAAGGAGTCTTCCAGTCTACTAAAATGCTCATCGCTCCAATCGGTCTTAAATGAAGCGCTTTTTCTAGCTTGAATTTTTTCCATAACAATTAGGCAGCAGCTCCTACCTCTTTCAACCAGTTGTAACCTTGCTCTTCCACTTGGACTGCTAGTGATTTGTCACCACTTTTAATAATCTTTCCATCAAGCATGATATGAACAAAGTCAGGCTCAATATAGTTAAGAAGACGCTGGTAATGGGTGATAACCACTATACCTTTATCGGCAGCTCGAAATTCGTTCACTCCTTTGGAGACAATTTGCAGAGCATCGACGTCTAACCCTGAGTCTGTCTCGTCCATAACAACCAAGTCGGGATTAAGGATCAACATTTGAAGAACTTCGTTACGTTTCTTCTCTCCACCTGAGAACCCTTCGTTGACTGAACGCTTGAGAAGATTTTGATCTAGCTCTAGAATTTCTGCTTTTTCTTTAACTAACTTGGAAAAGTCCCGAACTGAGATAGGCTCTTCGCCTCTCTCTGCTCTAACCGAGTTCAAAGCAGTTCTTAAGAAGTAGGATGCATTAACTCCTGGGAGTTCAACCGGGTACTGGAAAGCCAGAAAAAGACCAGCTCTTGCTCTTTCGTCAGCTTCCATGTCCAAAAGGTCTTTTCCTTTGAACTGCGCAGAACCGTCCGTTACTTCATAGTCCTCTCGACCAGCCAATACACTAGCAAGAGTACTCTTACCTGAACCGTTAAGGCCCATTATTGCATGAACCTCTCCAGGCTTAACTTCAAGGTCAACGCCTTTCAGTATAGCTTGATCTTCAATTTGGGCTTTTAAATCTTTAATAGTTAACATTCTTTTCTCTCCTAAAAACTAGAGTAAATATGCCAATGGGTTCATATCGAGGCTCTAAAATTCCGACGAGTGAGTCGTAGTTATACTACGTCGCAGCGAGGAGGAATTTTTAGAAACGAAGATAAGGACCCAGTGCATAATTACGATCATCCTACGCTGTCTTCGAGGCTAATAGCTAAAAGCTGCCTTGCCTCAATAGCGAATTCCATTGGAAGCTCTTTAAAAACTTCCTTACAAAAGCCGTGCACAATCATCGAAACGGCATCTTCAGTAGAAATACCCCTTTGGTTACAATAGAAGATTTGATCCTCTCCTATCTTGGAGGTCGTGGCTTCATGCTCAACCTTAGCTGTAGAGTTTTTAATCTCTATATAAGGGAAGGTGTGGGCTCCACATTTATCTCCAATTAACATAGAGTCGCACTGCGAGAAGTTTCTTCCATTCTCAGCGCTTTTCATCATTCTAACCAAACCTCGATAAGAGTTTTGGCCAACACCCGCGGAAATACCTTTAGAAACAATATTGCTCTTAGTATTCTTCCCAATATGAATCATCTTGGTGCCGGTATCAGCCTGCTGTCGACGATTGGTCAAAGCAACTGAATAAAACTCACCAAAAGAGTCATCCCCTTTAAGAATACAACTTGGATACTTCCAAGTAATAGAAGATCCTGTCTCTACCTGAGTCCAAGAGATTTTCGACCTTGCACCCTCGCAAATTCCTCTCTTAGTTACGAAATTATAAATTCCACCTTTTCCGTTCTCATCTCCGGGATACCAGTTCTGAATAGTCGAGTATTTAATCTCCGCATCTTCATGAGCAACTAGCTCTACTACCGCAGCATGAAGCTGATTTTCATCTCGCATTGGAGCAGTGCAGCCTTCAAGGTAACTAACGTAACTACCCTTTTCCGCAATAATCAGGGTTCTTTCGAACTGACCTGTATTCT
This sequence comes from uncultured bacterium, assembly GCA_938022485.1. Classification (GTDB taxonomy): domain Bacteria; phylum Bdellovibrionota_C; class UBA2361; order SZUA-149; family CALKYB01; genus CALKYB01. The sequence continues at coordinate 3,130 of CALIEE010000034.1, forward strand.
GAGCGTTAATTCTAAAGTAAGTAGATAATTCAAGCGGGCATCGAACACCTTCCGGAATATAAACGAAGGAGCCATCGGTGAACGCTGCCGAGTTCAAAGCAGAAAAGTAATTGTCTGACTGAGGAACGACCGTGCCAAGATATTTTTTTACCAACTCTGGATGATTTTTAACGGCCTCAGACATTGGGCAAAAGATTATCCCATGCTTTTCGAGCTCTTCTTTATAGGTCGTTACAACTGACACACTATCAAAAACGGCGTCAACTGCTACACCCGTCAAACGTTTCTGTTCCTCCAAAGGAATTCCAAGCTTATTGTAGGTTTCAATCAACTTAGGATCTACTTCATCCAAGCTCTCATACTTAGGCATTGAGCTTGGAGCGGAATAGTAACTAATCTTTTGATAATCTATTGGGTCGATTTCAAGAAAAGCCCAGTCGGGACTTTCCATTTTCTTCCAGTTTTCAAAAGCCTTAAGACGCCATTCAAGCATGAACTCAGGTTCTTCCTTAATCGCAGAAAGCTTCCTGATCACATCTTCATCCAATCCTGGAGGGAATGTTTCAGCTTCGATATCAGTAACGAAGCCAAATTCGTATTCCTTCTTTTCCCAACTCTCTAAAAGTTCGTTTTCGTCAACGCTCATTATTTAATCCGATTTATAATTAAACTCTTTTAACTGAATGAATGACCACAGCCGCAGGAACGCTGCGCATTGGGGTTATCAAATTTGAAACCATTACCCTGAAGACCACTGACATAGTCGACCTTGGTTCCTTCAAGAAATTTTCTACTGGCTAAGTCTATGTATACCTTCATGCCATCAATCTCATAAACAAAGTCTCCTGGTCGGGACTCCTTTGCGAAATCAAGAGCATATTGTAGACCAGAACAACCACCACCCTGAACCGCCACTCTAAGGCCATGGGTATCAAGTAACCCTTCTTCCTTAAGAGCAATTCTTACCATTTCTATGGCTTTTGCTGTGACCATTACCGGCATGGCTTTTACATCCCAGTCACGGGGTGGTGCAGCCTGCGGAGAATCTTCTGTAGCCTCTGTCATCTCTATCCTGTTCTTGAACGACCCCTTATAATAGGGTTGAAAAACGAGCGCAGTTTTAACCATTAATTTAACGTATTTCAAGTATTGTTAAGTATATAAGTGGGGATAATTGCAGATAGAAAAAGAACGTTAAAAAGCAGCTACTTAGTACGACTACATTTCTCAACTTCATAGAGCGAGGAAAGCCTAGAACTCCAAGCCTGAGCCAAGACTCCTTAACTTTCGGATCAGCTCCGCTCGAAGCCTGCCAGCCGTTCTTGAGGCATGGAGCAAATGGCCTCTATTGATTTGAGGAGGTATCTTTTTATCACTAAAGTCTCCCCGACCAACCCAGTTAACCACGATTGGGCAAGTGTTCGAATACTGCCTTATTATTTCAGTGAAATACTTAATTCCTTCAGCCGTTCTCAGTCTAGAGAAAAGCAAACCATCCGCGATGTGAATACCAAGCTCA
>CALIEE010000035.1 GCA_938022485.1 uncultured bacterium
AAAAGGCCTAATCATGCTCAATGTTAGGGTAGCAACTCCACCTCCTAGAACTCAGCACCCTCCGGGGATCATGTCATCCTATATCTTTAACTTAAAGCCAGGGGACGACGTGGTTATTTCCGGCCCCTATGGAGAGTTCTACGCAAAAGAAACTGATGCCGAGATGATTTTTATTGGTGGTGGAGCTGGAATGGCTCCGATGAGATCTCACCTTTACGATCAGTTCAAAAGAATTAAGACCGATCGAAAAGTATCATTTTGGTACGGGGCTCGAAGCTTGCGCGAAGCCTTCTACGTCGAAGAGTTTGATGAGATGCAGGCTGACAATCCAAACTTCAATTGGCATCTAGCCTTATCCGACCCTCTGGACGAAGATAATTGGGAAGGTCCAACTGGGTTTATTCATAATGTTCTTTTTGAGAATTACTTGAAAGATCACCCAGCCCCTGAGGATTGTGAGTATTATCTTTGTGGACCTCCACTGATGAACCAAGCTGTGTTTAAGCTGCTTGATGACATGGGTGTTGAGCCAGAAAATATTGCTTTTGATGATTTCGGCGGCTAGTTAGCTTAAGAGATGAATCAAAAGCTAAGAGCAGGGTTGATAATCATTTTATTATCCCTGCTTTTTTTATATTTTTTCCCTGGAACAAAAGAGCGAAGAGTCAGCGGCTCTGCAATGGGTACGAGCTATTCTGTGAAGTGGCTTGAAGAGGGGGAGCTAGAATATTCTGAACTTCAGTCCAAAATAAAGGCCGAGATCGAACGAATTGATGGCTTGATGTCTACCTACAAGCCGAAGTCTGAACTAAGTCGATTCAATAATTTAGGAAACAATGACTGGTTTTCTGTTTCTAATGAAACCCAGCAAGTGATTGCTTTGGCCAAAGAAGTTGCTGAGCTTACGGACGGAGCTTTTGATCCCACAGTGCTTCCTCTTGTTGAGCTATGGGGTTTCGGTTCTCAAGGTATGGTGAGTACTCAACCCAAATCGGAGCAAATTAAAGAGGCTCTGATAAGAACAGGATTTAACGGGATTGAAACTAGAGAGAAGCCACCAGCTCTGAGAAAGATCAACCGAGAGCTAGTTCTTGATCTAAGTGCCGTAGCAAAAGGGTATGGAAGTGATAGAGCGGCTGAGCTTTTGTCTCAATCGGGAATAGAAAACTTTATGGTCGAAATCGGCGGTGAAGTCAGGGCCTCAGGTCTAAATCGTTCAGGTGATCCTTGGCGAATTGCAGTTGAGCAGGCAGTTGAAGATAGCGATAAGCTAGACATTATTGTGCCAATCAAAGACCGTTCGATTGCTACTTCTGGAACTTACCGCAACTATTTTGATTCAGATGGCAGGCGTTTTTCTCACCTGATTAACCCTAGAGACGGGCTTCCGGTTAAACATAATACGGTTTCTGTTACAGTTCTGGATCAGAGCTGTGCAAGGGCTGATGCACTAGCTACAGGGCTTCTAGTCTTGGGTGCTGAAAAAGGCATGCAGTTATCAGATAAAATAGGTCTCTCGGCCAGGTTTGTAAGTGTGAATGAAGAAGGTGGGTTTGAAGTGCTTTCTAGCAAGGGCTTCGATAAGGCCGTTGAGGACTAGGAATTTGCATTTCTGTCTTTTTTGCTAGAGATTGACCCCGTCTTGAACCTTAATCACGTTTACTATGGAAACCTTCATTGTCACCCTAGTATTTTTCGCTGCTTTTATCCTTTTAATGGCAGTTGGATATATTGTCGCTGGTAAACGTATCAAAGGAAGCTGTGGGGGAATGAACAATCTAGTCACTGCTGAGGATGGAAAAGAGCGCTGTAGTATTTGTGGCATAAGCTATGAGGAGCAAGTAGAGCAAGGCTGTGCAGAGGAAAATTAGCCCTAGTCATGTTCTCTATCCAGCAGATTCCTGAAGAAAACCTACAGAAGTCACCGCTGATAATTTCAAATGTAAGTAAAAGTTTTCCGAGTGAAACGGGTTCCTCAACTGTTGTTGATGATCTGAGTTTTGAAATGCAACCTGGTGAGGTGCTTGGACTTCTTGGTCCTAACGGGGCAGGGAAAAGTACGACTATCAATATGATAGCCGGGGTTTTGATGCCTGACGCTGGGAGTCTATCAGTCTTTGGATTTGATAATCGCAAGGAGTACATAAAGACCAGACGTCTTACTGGAGTGATGCATCAGGATCCAGTGATTGAGCAGTATCTGCTAGTTGGACAAGCTTTGAAGATTCACTCTGGTTACTATGGAGTTCAGGATGACCCAAGTTGGCGAGAGCTGATTGTTGAACAAATGGAATTGGGACCGCATCTCCAAAAAAAATATATAAAACTTTCTGGCGGAATGCGTCGGAGATTTATGTTGGCTAAAACTCTTTTGCACAAGCCAAGGCTGATTATCTTAGATGAGCCCACTGCAGGTGTGGATGTGGAGCTTAGAAACAGGCTTTGGTCTTTTGTTAGAGAGATTAACAACGTTGGTATTAGTGTACTTCTTACTACTCATTATTTAGATGAGGCGGAAGAGATGTGCGACAGGATTGCTTTTATGAAAGATGGAAAGCTAATCACCTTGGAACCCACGCAGGACTTGATCGAAAAAGTTGGAGACCAGAAACTAAGTTTAATTCTGGATAAACCCGCAGTTGAGAATGACCTAGAGTCTTTCGCTCAATACTCTCCGAGGTTTGCCAGTAGTGAACGAAAAGAACTTCAACTCTCGCTGAAAAGTGGCAGGGAGCTTGCTGGGGTGATTGAGCTTGCTAAGACCTCGGGGGTTTCCATAGCAGACGTTTATCTCTCTAGGCCAGACTTGGAAGATGTCTTTTTGAAGCTAAGTATGGGGGATAGGCAATGAGCTCCTCAAGCAACTTAGAGCAGCAATTGAAAGAGGTTTTTCAAGGACAGCCTGTTAATTATCAAACTGGACTTCCTTTTTTTACTTTATTGAAGAAAGAGGTGCTTAGAATCACCTCGGTTGCGGTTCAAACCTTAATTGTTCCGGTAACAACCGTGACTCTATACCTCCTAGTTTTTGGAGTGAGTCTCGGAAAAAGAGTGAGTTTGTTTGAGGGAACTAGTTATGTTCAGTTTGTTATTCCTGGTTTGATTTTAATGGGAGTGGTGCAAAATACTTTCGGCAACAGTTCCAGTTCTCTTTTTATGGCTCGTTACCTAGGATATGTAGTTGATTATTTGGTAGCTCCATTGTCGCCGTCATCGATGACTCTAGCTTACACTCTTTCTTCCATGGCCCGAGGTCTGACTGTCGGAGTGGCGATATTTTTTATTTCTCTCTTTTTTGCAGAGATAGCATGGCCTCACCCTTTCTTAGCGCTAGCAATGGCTTTGGTTGTAAGCTTTTTATTTTCTCAACTCGGAATAATAGCAGCAGTCTATAGTGATAATTTTGACAGGCTGTCGGTTTTTACAAACTTTCTAATTCTTCCTGCGATATACTTAGGAGGTCTTTTTTATCCAGTTTCATTGTTGCCTGAACCTTGGTCTGCGATATCTAAGCTAAACCCTCT
>CALIEE010000036.1 GCA_938022485.1 uncultured bacterium
GAGGTTGCTGGGGAAGTAGAGTCTAGCTGGAAAGAAAATAAATTTTGGAAAGAATCTATTCACTACTTGATTTTTTGTCAGGCTGCGTTTGAGAGTATTTCAGGAGGAATGCTTTTAAGAGTTCTTTCGAAAGTAGCACCAAGAAAAGTTGGTGCTATTGATGCTTTGGCTAGCTGGAAAAGAGGTAAGACAGAGTTACTTAATGGTGTTCACGTTTTTTGCAATCCAGTGACGGGAGAGAAGAGGTCAGACTCTTTGATAGGGTTGAAAGATAGGGCTGTTGAGAGAACAGTTGATACTATCTTAAAGTTTGGACCTGCTTTTAGAGACTCCAATTTTGATTGTTCGAAGCTATTGAGTGAGGTTGAGGGGTTGTCACTAAACTTTGGTGTTGTGGATAGTGATAAGGAGTCAGCTAAGTTTTTCTCTGATTTTGATTTGATAGAGAGCTTGGAGAAGCTAGCTTAGAGCTCAGAAATGGCTACCTCTAGAAGTGTGACTGAGTTTATTCAAGACACTGCTAATTTAAAAAGATTCTTCGGTCTAATCTTTAACCAAACCTGAGTGGCTTCCATCACAGAATGGAGCTTTGCCAGTCTGCTTACAGTTACAGAGAAAAGCTTTTTCAGTTTTATCTGCTGTAAAAACCAGTGGGGAAAAATCAGTTCCTTTATGGGCTCCGTCACAAAAGGGCTGAGTCTCACTAAGTCCGCATGTACAAAAGGCGTATTTCTTACCTTCCTCTAGATCAATGGCGGTAGGGCTTGTTGAAGCTATTTTGGCTTTGCTCATTACTATCTCCTTTTTATCTTGGACTGTAGTGTAAGTAGTAGTTTTTAGGCAATAAAAAAGGCCGGCGTAAGCCGACCTTTTCCGGCTGTCCGAAGACAGCCTTTTAGGAACGATTGTTTTGGAACTACATCATTCCTGGCATACCACCTGGCATTCCGGCTGGCATAGCTGGGCCGGAATCCCCACCTTCAGCAGGCTTTTCAGCAATCACAGCTTCAGTCGTTAGCATCAAGCCAGCAACAGAGGCAGCGTTCTGAAGAGCAGAACGAGTAACCTTAGTTGGGTCGATAACTCCAGCCTTAACCAAGTCTTCAATAGTCTCTGTTAGAGCGTTGAAGCCAGTTGAGCCTTTGGCGTTTCTTACGTCATTAACAACAACAGCAGCTTCATGGCCTGCATTAGAAACAATAGTTCTAAGTGGGGCTTCGATAGCTCTTTTGATGATGTTTATGCCAACTTGCTCTTCATCATTAGCAACTTCAACACCGTCAAGAGCTGAAAGGCAACGAATGTAAGCAACTCCACCACCAGGAACAACTCCTTCCTCAACGGCGGCGCGAGTGGCATGCAAAGCATCTTCAACTCGAGCTTTCTTCTCTTTCATTTCAACTTCAGTAGCAGCTCCAACATTAATAACAGCCACTCCGCCAACAAGTTTGGCTAGTCGCTCTTGAAGCTTCTCTCTGTCGTAATCGCTAGAGGTGTCATCGATCTGATTTCGAATCTGCTTTACTCTAGCTTCGATACCATCTTTCTTTCCAGCGCCGTCGATAATAGTTGTGTTATCTTTATCGATTACAACTCTCTTAGCCTGACCAAGTTGACTAACCTCGATGTTTTCGAGCTTAGTTCCCAAGTCTTCGCTGATGAACTCGCCGCCTGTTAGGGTAGCAATGTCCTCAAGCATGGCCTTTCTTCTGTCGCCAAAGCCAGGGGCTTTTACTGCAGCAACATTAAGAGTTCCACGAATTTTGTTAACAACTAATGTAGCCAGAGCTTCACCGTCGATATCTTCAGCGATGATTAGAAGAGGCTTGTTCGAACGTGCCACTTGCTCAAGAAGAGGAAGAAGGTCTTTCATGTTCGAAATCTTCTTCTCGTGGATCAGCATGTATGGTTCTTCAAGAACTGTTTCCATTCTGTCTGGGTCAGTTACGAAGTAAGGAGAAAGGTATCCTCTGTCGAATTGCATCCCTTCAACTACTTCCAGAGTAGTTTCTAGGCTTTTAGCTTCTTCAACTGTGATAACACCTTCTTTTCCAACCTTCTCCATTGCTTCAGCAATGATGTTGCCAATGAACTGGTCGTTGTTAGCCGAGATTGTTCCAACTTGGGCAATCTCTTCTTTAGACTTAGTTTCTTTAGAAAGTTTTTGAAGCTCTCCAACAATCGCAGTAACAGCTTTGTCGATTCCGCGCTTGATGCTCATTGGGTCGTTTCCAGCGGCAACAACTCTGCTTCCTTCGCGGAATATTTCGCGAGCAAGCACTGTTGCTGTGGTAGTTCCATCACCTGCAACATCAGATGTCTTAGAGGCAACTTCCCTAACCATCTGAGCACCCATGTTTTCGAATTTGTTTTCGATTTCAATTTCTTTGGCCACTGTAACTCCGTCTTTAGTTACGTTTGGTCCGCCGAAAGATTTTTCGATAACAACGTTACGGCCTTTTGGTCCCATTGTGACCGCAACCGCATCTGCTAGGGTATTAACCCCTTTAAGCATTTCGTCTCTTGCATCGAGACCATACTCAAGAATTTTAGCTCCCATGACTTATTATCTCCTTATGTCCTGGTTTAATTAAACTCGTAAGCATTCAGGCGGAC
>CALIEE010000037.1 GCA_938022485.1 uncultured bacterium
TCATCAAGAAAAAGAGTTCCCTTATTGGCTAGTTCAAACTGACCCTTACGCTGCTCGACGGCATGAGTAAAGGCACCTTTCTCGTGACCAAAAAGTTCAGATTCAATTAAGCTTTCAGGTATTGCAGCACAGTTGAGAGCAATGAACGAAGCTTCATTCCTCAGACTTCTAGAGTGAATTTCCTTGGCTATCAATTCTTTTCCAGTACCAGATTCACCCGTTAACAATACTGTAGTATCATGCACCGCCAGCTGCTCAATCTTTTTATAAAGACTTTTCATGGCTGAATCCTTGCCAACCATTGCACCAAAATCAGCGGGTACACTTTCGTTAAGACCGTCTCTTTCTTGAACACTGGTCTTAATCTGACTTGGAAACGATCTACCTTTTGCTCCAGTTTTGAGCGTTTCTGATATTAAACTGAGAAGCTCATCAACATCGAAAGGCTTATTCAAATAATCAACAGCTCCCTTTTTCATTGCTTGCACAGCAGTGGGAACTGAGTTCGTAGCGGTAAGCATTATAACTTGCGAGTCACCTTGAACATCTTGAAGCTCCTCTAGAAATTGAAGGCCGTCCATTCCAGGCATAACCAGGTCCAACAAGATCAACTCTGGAGTGTCGTCACTCTTAGCGGACAATTCCTCCAGGGCCTCCTCTCCTGACTCAGCGGTAAGAACCTCATAGTGCCTGGATAGAATTAATTTGAGGGACTCCCGAATGACAGGTTCGTCATCAACAACTAAAATTCTCTCTCGCTTACCTTGATTCACTTTTGCCTTCCTTAACTACATTGATAAAAAAACCTCTCTCTTTAGATGCATATCGTCCAATTTTGGACTTTTCTTTTGCACATATTTAGTAGTATTTGTTCTGACAGCTAAAAGGGCGGATTTACAATGTTTTTATGAGCTTTAGCTTTTTTGGTGCTAAAATTTAAACTAGTTTGAGTATAAAGCGCGTTCCAAGATAAAACTGGATATGATTAACTTTAAACCTATCGCAAACCTGCTCCTCTTACTCTGTCTAGCGTTTCTCGATACCAAAAATGCAGAGGCTTCAAACCCACCCCTTAGACTTCGTTCGCTGAACAGCTTAAAGCTATCTCAAAATTACCCTTGGGGGCCTCTAAGCAGTAACGTCACTACAATTAACTCTTCCCCCCGTAGCGCTTTGAGCGCAGTCTTAGAAGAACTTGAGAATGAAAAGCTTTTTCTATCGCGCGGCTATCATGATGAAATTTATTTTTTAATCGCTGTGGTTGAAGAGAAAAAAGGGCGAAAAAATAGTGCCGTAAAGGCCTATGAGCAATCCCTTGCTAGACGGGCAAATAATCCTTCAGCCTTGGCGAGGCTAGGTCTAATAGCTAAACAATCAAAGGACTATGACAAGAGTATTAACCTTCTTAATGAAGCCCGCTGGCTTTTGAAATCTCCTAACCCTGAGCTACTAATTGCACTTTCTGGCTGTTTTTCCGCTAAAAATCTTCCTCAGAAAGCCGAAAAACTATTGCAAGAAGCTGGCGTTATCAATCCCAACCACTCCTCAATTGTGAAACCAATGCTAGACTTGAGGCTCTCAAAACTAAAAAAGACTGGCGACAAAAATGAAAAGCTCGTTCTAGAGAAAGAGATTTTTCAATATTTAGGCCAACTTATTGATGCCGGCAACCGAGATAAGAAATATCTAAACATGTATGCTGACTACAATTTAAAGCTCTCTGACCCCCTTGTAGACTCAGTTCGTTTTGATACCGTAGAGAAGTTGCTTTCTGATTTAAATCAAAGTTCAAAGGCAGACGTATCTACTTTCGAATCCCACATTCTTACCCTGCTGAAACGAAGAAAGCTGAATGAAGCCAGTAAGATAATGGGTATTGCCAAAGAAAAGTTCCCGAGTTCCCCTACTATAATTGACCTAACCAACCAGCTTAAAATCGAGTTGGGCGGTTTTGGTTAAATTTGCCCCAAGTTTTACTCAAGTTTTCTACCTGTTTCTGTCGATTTAAAACTAAGAGGCCTTATGTCCCAAACTACTACTATTGTCTTAGCAATAACGCAGTGGATTATTTTGAATCTAAAGGTTTTTAAGAGCGCTTAGCTAGTGGTCCCTAATTTGAACTAATAATGGCGAAAGTAAAAAAAGACATTAAAGCTATTAAAGTTAAGCAAGGCCCTGGAAGCCTAGCTTGGATGTTTTCATTCTTTGGAGCAGCTCTATTAATTTTCTTGTTGGCGGCTGGAGATGATCATTTGGAACGAGAAAGAACCGGACAGCTTTATCAGGAGATTAAGGACAACATAGCCTCGGAAACAACAATAAAAGACATCAAGCAAGATTCTCGATATGAGTCATTTTTTACTGACATGAACTGGAGAGACAGACAAAATCTGGCTACCCTCGAGAGCGCTGTTAACGAAATTTCCAAAGAACCTCAAAAAATAAAATGGAATAAAATTGGCAAAAGAATTCTTAGTCCTAATTTCCCTAAAACCAACAATTTAACAGTATTAAGAGAATCAGTTTCCCTGTTAAAAGAAAAAACCCTTCTAAAAAGAGTGCACCAAA
>CALIEE010000038.1 GCA_938022485.1 uncultured bacterium
AAGATAACTAAACGATTAACTAATCCTCTCAAAAACATCTCACTATGAGTAACCATTACCACTGCGCCTGGAAACTCATGCACTGCTTCAAAAAGAGCATCAGTGGAAAACATATCTAAGTGGTTAGTTGGCTCATCCAGAAAAAGAATATTGGCTGGAGTTAAAATATTTTTTGCTAGCAAAACTCGGCTTTTTTCTCCCCCAGATAAAACCGATATTTTCTTCAGGGCATCATCTCCCTTAAACATCATTAGTCCAGCAGCACCTCTGGCCCTAGTGATGCTTTCACAGTTATCTAGGCCCATCAGCTCTTGCTCAATGGTGGCCTTTTGATTGAGTCTTTCGACATTAGTTTGCCCGAAGTATGCACTCTCTAATTTTGGCGAAGAATGTAATTCACCCCTAGTAGCCTGGAGCTCCCCGACCAAAAGACGAAGCAGGGTTGTTTTTCCCTTACCATTCTTTCCAATTATCCCAATCCTATCCTTGGCACCTATTGTAAAAGAAAGATCAGAGATCAATGGTTGATCTTCCTTCCAGGAGAAAAAAACTTCCTTTACCTCCATCATTCTCTTTCCGGGAAAAGAAGTATGGCTGAAGTTAAAATCTAGAGTATCGATATTCGCAAGTTTATCGAGCTTATCCATTTTTTCGAGTTCTTTGACTCGAGATTGAACTGCCTTTGCTTTAGAAGCTTTAGCTCTAAAAGTATTAATAAACTTCTCTGTCTCTTTAATTTTCTTTTCTTGGTTTAAACGGCTTTTTTCATGGACTTCCTCTTCCATCGCTAACTGCGAGTAGTAGCCTGAAGTCGGGCCTGCAATTTTTCGAAAATCCTTACGGTGAATACCTAGTGTATGGCTAATAACTTTATTCAAAAAACCTTGGTCATGGGTGATTAGAATCAGCTCCCCTCTCCAAGATAAAAGAAACTTCTCCAGCCAACGAAGAGAAACGATATCCAGATAGTTCGTCGGCTCATCCAGTAGAAGCAAATCTGGATCGCTGGCTATTAACTTGGCAAGATTTAGACGTACCTGCAGCCCACCGGAGAGCTTTGCTGGCTCAGTATTTTTAAGGTGATCATCAAAACCTAAACCCTCAAGAACCGCCTCAACCTTATGGCCATCGGTCCAGACAGCGTCCCCTTCAAGAGCTGTGAGAGCTTCTGCCAATGCGGTGGATTCAGAAAAAACTAGCTTCTGAGAAAGATGTCCTACCCTATAGCCACTGGGATAACTAATCTGTCCATCGTCCGCTTCTTCAGCCCCAGTAAGAAGCTTAAAAAAAGTTGATTTTCCCTCTCCATTCCTTCCAACAAGACCAATCTTCTCCCCTGGGTTAATAGAAAAAGAAACTCCTTCAAAAAGGACCTGTCCCCCATAGCGCTTAGCTAGGTTTGATATTTGGATCATTTTTCCTTCTCACTAAAAATCAAAGAGGGTAATTGAAATAGACATTCGTCACTTGGTCAAAAAAAAAGCCCGCATAGGCAGGCCTTTTTGGATAGGAGGCTTAAGTTTTTTAAACCAAAAAAACTAAGCCTCTTAATAATCCTTAGGGTAAAGGAAACTTAGCTCGAATCATGAATCCTTCTTCACCAAGAATGCCGATTTCACCATTCACGGAGAAAGCATCAAACCGATAAGCCGCTCCTGCTCTCAAACCAATAATACTTTCTCTTTCAATGTCAATATCTCCTATCTCCCCCTCACTGATCGGGTAAAGGTCAACACCGCCGTAAATAACAAAGTTATTCTGAAGAGCATAACGACCAATAGCACCAAGCTCTAGGTCAACAATCGTTCCGTCTCCACCGTTGCCATAATCTTCATCGATGAATCTAGCGCCACCTCGTGCTATTACAGAAAATCTATCTTGACGGTAAACCACTCCTTTCAGACCAGTTCCAATTACAATTCCAGTGTCATCATTGCCACTATTAAGCTCTGACTCAAGCGAGAAACCAAGTTCAAGATAAATATCGAGAAACTCGTTCAAACCATAAACACCACCAACTCCAAGAATAAATCGATCAACATCAAAGTCTTCGCCAATGTCTGCTTCATACTCAATTTCAGCAATTGAAATAGTTGCTATCAAATCTAATTCGCCCTTTAAGGCTTTAGTATGAGGAGAAACAAGAAGCTGCGCACTGGCTGACGATGCAGCAAATAAAGTTAAAAATATTAAAAGACAAATCTTTTTCATGCTGGATTCCTCACCGAAAAATTAATCGAAAAACTCCCTTTTGTTTGCCGCAATAAACCCAACAAACATGGCTGGCAGAGACCTTCCACCAGACTATTTCAAGTTCAATAACCTGTCCACGGAAATCTCTTAAACGGTCAGTATGCTTAAGCAAGCGGAGGCCTTAAACCCAAGCCGCAGTGGGAGCAATAGCGAGCTTCTTTGTTCACTCTTTCCGACTCTTTACAACACTCTCCTCGACCACCATCGGGAAAGTAAGAGGTTTCTCGAAACTGAGCTTTAGTCATCTCAGAAGTTACGATCCCTGTTGGAACAGCAATGATCCCATAACCTATAATCATCACCAAGGATGCTATACACTGACCAGGGACTGTTTGAGGTGTAATGTCTCCGTACCCAACAGTAGTTAAGGTGACTATGGCCCAATAAATACTAGTTGGGATGCTAGTGAAACCATGCTTAGGCCCCTCGACTAGATACATCAGGCTACCAATAATAATCACTAATGTAATGACCGTCCCTATAAAGATTACAATCTTAGGACCACTCGCTTTAAGAGCTGCAGTAAGAACATTGGCGGCGCCCAAAAACTGGCCCATTTTCAATATTCTAAAAACACGTAATAAACGAATTCCCCTTACCACACCTAAAGAATGAGTTCCTGTAAAGAAAAGACCTAAAAATGAAGGTAAGATCG
>CALIEE010000039.1 GCA_938022485.1 uncultured bacterium
TAAAAGTGGGTGCCGCCCTCCTACAGTGGGGACATTCCAAGTCGCTAAATTCAACCAGGGTCACTTTTGCATCTGATGCCCCCCGAACAAAATCTCTTTCAGCAATACTGCCGCTTAAGTTCAACACAAATTTCTTAGCAGGAGCAGCAAGCCAATCACGATAAGAACTATCATCCACACTCACTGCTTGATGAGGCTTAGCATTTTTCGAATAAAACAAACCGTGCAGTGCGTCGGGTAACTTAAATAAAGAAAAGACTGCACAGGCTAATAAAACTAAATCGAGTATCAGGTCTTTGGCTCCAATTGAAAAAAACCAAGATAAGCCACCAACCAGACCGGCAAGCAAGCTCTTGATCAAACCCCTGCCTCCTCTCAGCTTAAGGGAAAGAAAGAAAATAGCTATTCCACAAACGTACAGCATTGAGCAAAAAATACAGATGGTTCCTAAAACGAACCAGGAAACACCTAGGTAGAATAAAGAGAAAAGTAATCCTAGGGAACTAAGTAAGACAATGCTTGAATCAATATTATTCTCTCTTCCTCGAAAACTCGAAAAGGAAAGCCAGCCAAGCCAAATATAAAAAGCCAATCCTAAATTAGCTAAAGGGATACCAGCCAATTCGGAATAACTACTGCGGGCTACAGAATCACAATCAAAGCTCGCGCTGATTGCACAGAATGACGGCCCGGCATCGGAATTACTATTCACCTCTATATGATGAATAGAGAGATAAATTGATAGAGCAATTCCAACCAAAGTCAGAAAGAAAATTCGAAAATAAGTAGTGCGATTATTATCCGCTGTGCTATCCGCAGGCATCTAATGCTCCAAACTCTAATTTTAGGTTTTTAAAACTCTTCACCATTTACCAATTGCCAGCAAAAATTGACAGCACAAAACGAGCCTGTCCAATTTAGAGAAAATAGCTCTACCAACTCATTTTGTTTTGCTAAGAATAAACTGTTATCTAAGAGAACTAATCTGAAATGCAAAATCTCTGATTCTTCTAGAGGGGAAGCAATTGAGCTCTAAAATTATATCCACTGTTTATATACTTCTAATTCTGGGAGTCTTTTTTGTCTCAGGCCGGGGGTTAGACAGAGGACTACAGGATAAATTTCTTATTCGCTCTAACGCGACAATTCTTAGAGTCGGAAATCTTTCGAAATCTGCTGATTTTTATAGGTCTTTGCTCAACTACGATATTCCTAGCCCAGAAAAAGACATAAAAGAGCTGAGATTTGAAACACCGGATGGAGCTTTCATCTACCTGAGTGAAGTCTCCGGGGGACAAAGCGGTACCACCCTAGCAATGAATGTCAGAAATGGATTTCTAAACTTACACGCTGAGCTCTTACAAAGGGAGAGACAACTGGTGAGCAGACTGGGATCTGGAAGGTTCATCAGCGAAATAACTAAGACTAAAAACGATCAACGATTCTTGGTCACTGACCCTGATCAAAATCAATTAATATTCTTCTCGCCTAGAAAAAGGGGCGAGAAAACCTTAAAGAGTATTGGCAACAACCCGGCTAACGCTGATACCAATTCATTGAAGAAAAAGTGACGATAGTATCTGAATTTTCCTCCACAGCTTGATGGTAAGAAACTAGCTCTCCTTCAATCTTTCGACCGATAGACTCAAATAAAGAAAAGATAGTAAACAGCGATGGATAGCCACAAATCCTTCGAGCGTCCAGATCCTCACTCAAATGAGCCAAAAACTTTTTACTATCCGAGGCTAAAGCAAGTGCCAAGTATTCTCTATCCCTAGACTCAAGAGCCTCAAGCCCAGTAGGAGCGACTGGCTCACTGTCACCAAAAGCTAATCCTACATGAGCCATATCCAATCCAGCTAGGATTTTCCAATTTCGCCCTTTTTCCTCAAGTTCCAAAATCAAGCTTTTCAGAGATTCAACAAAACAACGAAATTCTTCATCCGTTTCGGGATCCCTCTCCTCACCAAGAAAAGATTGAAACCCTCCAACCAGTATTGGAACTATCCTTAGCCCTGGGCTATCCAAAACCCTTTGAGCTAAAAAAGGAAGTACTAACTCAATAGAATGCTCTTTTCGGTGAACTAGCTCATCTACAAAACTTCTAGTATCTCCATACATATTAGCTAAATACTTAACGCTCTCGGAACAGGTTTCAAATTCAAAACCTGGTATTTGAAAGTTCTTTGAGGTCAGCCTAAACAACGAGCTTCCCGGTTGGTGAGATGTTCCAAAGAGAATTATCGTAGTGTTGTCCCTAACGGAAAAGTTCTGAAACAAATCTGCGTAACATGACCATCCACGTCCATAGTCGATATGAGGCACGACCGAGACCAAAGCTGAGTTGTCTGGAGTGTTGGGCTCTGACTCAACTTGATTTAACCATTCTGAAATTTGAGCTGAAAGAACAGCTGGTTCTGCCGGATAGGCAAATCCAGCGTGGGCTGGTTCTCTCAATTTAGTTTTACGATAGTCCTCTAGTGCATCTTGGACCAAAACTTTAGTTCTAGCCGTCTCTAAAAGATTGAATTCGTCTAATCTTAAGATTAGTTTTTCAAGCATTACCAGAGTCAAGCCGGCACTTTGAAACTGTTCAACAATACTACTTGTATCAGAGCCATCCAAACTAAAGATCACCGGTAACAACTTGCCAGAGAAAATTGCTGGCTCCACTGAAAGACCTAAGGGACAGCTCAACACTACGAATTCTTCGCCCTGATGTTGATGCCTCTGAACATCCAAAGGCCAACGAAGTTTAGGATTTTCAGTAAGATGCTTTCTACTATCTGTCACAACCGAAAGGTTCAGGAATTTCGCAAATTATAGAGGAATTTATAAGTCTGGCCATCTCTCTCAAAAACCAAAAAGGCTTTTCCCTCGCTCTTCAAACTTTGCAAAAACATGTCCAATTCTTGAGGACTACCAACTCCAACTCGATTTACCACTTTGACCAGGTCATCAGCTTTCAATCCAAACACATTATCAGCTTTGTGCCCTGGCTTATCTCTCAACCTCAAGCCAATGCTTTGTCCCTTCCTGTCATTAACTAAAAGAAATCTAAAAGGAAGCTCATTTGAAGAATTAGGCAGACTCACGGAAGAAAGCTCAATTCGGTGAACAAGCTTTTGCTCCGGGTCCTCCAAAATCTGGTTATCTGTGGACACCGTTACTCGATGTTCTCTATCCTCTGGGACTACCACCAAGGAAGGGCCAACCGAAACGCAACCAGTCCCTACAAAGCAAACTAAAACTGCCAAACCAGCCAACTTAAGTGATCTAAAAGCCTCCACAGGCCAATCCTCCGAATTTGATTATTCCTTCACTGAACTATAGCCGCACCCCCAGCGAAGGCAAATCTGATAGCTAAAAATTGAATTCGATCGGAGATTTCCACAAGTTATCCACTGGGTTTGATGTTTTGCAATTGATGTAATTTACTTCGGAGAAGGCCGATTGTGTTTAGTCATCGCTTCAGCTTTGGCTAGGTCTCCAAGATCCTCAATCGGTTGAAGAGCAAGATTTCGCCCTCGAACAAGAATCTTGCTCATGCGCGCGACGCTGCCACAAGCAGGTCGCGTTTTTTGTTTTAATAATACTAGAAAGCTCTAATCCCCTTTTATTTTTACTAATGTCTGAAAGACTTTCAACACTTTTGCTAGACACTTTCGCTGAGGACAGTAAGTCAACCTCACTGGGCAAGCTTGTTACAGATCTCGGCCATCATGGCATGGCAATAGTGTTAATTCTTTTTTCTGTGCCAGCAGCCTTACCTCTACCCGCAGCCGGTTACTCGACACTTCTTTCTCTACCTTTATTCATCATTGGAGGCAGACTACTAACTGGGCGCAGTTCCATTTGGCTTCCTCAATTCCTACTGAAAAAAGATTTTGAGCCTAGTAGGTTTTCGGGAGCTATCGGAAAACTTGTCTCCTTCGCTAAACTGCTCGAAAAGTTTTCCAAGCCGCGCTTTAGCATCCTAACACAATCTTCTATTGCGCTGCCTCTTGTGGGATTAATGGTAATTCTTCTGGCCTGTAGCATGGCCTTGCCAATTCCTGGAACGAATACCGCTCCAGCCTTTGCTATTTTCATTCTAGGTTTTGGTTTGCTTGAGAAGGATGGGCTTATTGTCTTGCTAGGAATGGCAGCTGGACTTGTGGCAATCGCTATCTCGGCCACCATAATATTTTTTGGTTACGGAGCGCTCCAATACCTAAAAAGCTATTTAAAAGACTTGTTTCTTTTGATTTACTGTTAGGCTTTAATTATCCCGAAAAAATTTACTGGTATCGCTTCGTCTTGACGATTTTGTATCGTAATTCAGCAACGCAGACCGAGCGGAAGGGTCAGCATGCTTGGTCTCCTTTGGGTCAGTCCACTTTCGATTAACTTTTTCGGACCGGTTGTTATACTTAAGAATTATACGATAAAGGTCCGGAGCAATTATTCCGAATGATATGGTTATAAAAACTACTCCGAGTAAAGTTTGCAAAGTCTGCATTAATCTTTTCCAAAGTGGGTCGAGACGTGAAAATAAGGAGACCCGAACGCTTCTCTAACTGCGCCCTCCTCCAATAACTACCAGCTTAGCCTCCTGTTTGAACAGTTGATCATTTAGCTGTTTCCTCAAGTTATCTCGCAGACGCTGTTGAACGCTAGAAGGAATTGGCACTTCCACTAGCTCTGAAGCCATTTCTCCAATTGTTTTCATTTCTTCAACGGCTTCGCGACATGTTGGACAATCAGTGAGATGGTTCTCAACTAATATTCTTTGATGTTCACTAATACTTCTATCTAAATAATCAGAAAATATCAGGTCAAAGGACACCGTAGCGGAACATTTAGCTGAACTAGGTTTTTGATAACTTTTCATTTCTTTCTCCAAAATTTAAACACCTAATGACTGAGAAATACTTTGAAAACCAAAATTGAAGAAAGGATTTCTTCAAAAAACTTTAAATCGCAAAACCTAGGGGGAAAAATCCCTCAGTCTTGTTAAATTAGATGTAAAGTTGAGATAAAAGGGTGCAAGAATAATACAACTATTAAATTATAAGTAATTCCAAACACCTAACTGATAAAAGCGAAGGCTTTTGAAACATAAAGCTAAAAAATGTGAGAGTTTAAGTGAGAAGTAGCACCTAGGTGTAACCCCAGTTAAAAATCATCTTAGACTGGAAATTAGAGAAGCTACTCTACGAATTTATAGCCTACACCATGGACAGTCACGATATGCCTTGGTTTATTTGGCACCTCTTCAACTTTATTACGAAGCCTAGCAATAAAATTATCCACGGTTCTGGTAGTAGGGTAACTATTATACCCCCAGACTTCGTCTAACAACTGGTTCCTGCTCACAGGAATATCTGGTCGACTTGAAAGATACTTAAGCAACTCAAACTCCTTTGCAGAAAGAGAGATTTCGCTACCGGCCCTACTAGCCCTATAACTCTTGAAATCTACCACAACCGCACCAAAGCTAAGCTCCTCAAGCGTAGAGCCCTCCCCGTTACCGTTTGAAGAAACTTGCTGCGAGCGCCGAAGCAGAGCTTTAATCCTGGCAAAAAGTTCTCTCATACCAAACGGTTTAGTTAGGTAATCATCTGCACCAATTTCAAGCCCAAGAACTTTATCGATTTCACCACACTTGGCGGTAAGCATAATTATTGGAACGTCGGGTTTGAGACCCCTGATATGACGACACACTTCCAATCCGTCCATTTCTGGCATCATGACATCAAGAATTACAAGGTCAGGTGATTGCTCAGAAAAAGTTTCCAGTCCCGAGCGTCCATTATCACAAGATACAACCTCATAGCCCTCAAGGGTCAGGTTATCCTCAAGACCTATCCGGACAGTCTCTTCGTCCTCAATAACTAATATCTTCAACGATGGTGATGACATAGACTTTCTACAAGACCCTAACGGTTGGTACAGTAAAAATGGGTCTTTTCCACTTCCTCACCTTCTATTCTACCGTACGGGCATAGCCCGGTTCCACTACAACACTAGATCATTACTCAGGAACTGGTAAACCCCTAAAATTACGAATTTTTAATTCCTACAGCGAGGACTAAAGATATGATTTTCATGGCAATTATAATAAATACGGATCGCCAACTATCTCGACGCTGGGAAAGCAAAGATAGCTGTGCTTAAAGGTTGCCCTCCTATTAACTTCGTTGACACAGAAGTCCTAAAGGCTATTTGATAAGGACAATCGATTTACCGAACTTGAAAAAAATGCCGAAAAAAAGAATTTCTCCTCAAAGATATATTATCACAGGAATTGTCACCTTTATTCCTATCTGGCTAACCTGGTTTGTTTTCGATTTTTTGTTCACTCTTCTTAGTGATTTTGGAACACCTTGGGTTAACCAATTGTCTCTGGGGCTAAAGAAAACATGGCCGGAATTCTCGAATTGGTTGGAACATCCTTGGTTCGTGAAAACCACTGCAGTAATTCTTATATTTCTCGCTCTTTATGTCCTTGGTTTCTTAACCACCCAGGTGATCGGCAGGAAGCTACTAAGCTTGTTTGACTCACTAATGTCTAAAATACCAGTAGTGCAAACTATATATGGGTCAACCAAGAAATTTCTTAATGTGCTTCAGAGCGAGCCAGGTAAAGTGCAGCGAGTGGTTTTAATAAACTTTCCCAGTGCGCAGATGAAAACTGTTGGTTTCGTTACCACTACCTTTAACGACACGGAAACAGGAAGAGAACTTGCGGCAGTTTATGTACCCACTACTCCGAATCCAACTTCAGGCTACTTAGAGATTGTTCCATTGGAAGATTTAGTTTCTACCGAATGGAACTTTGAAGAGGCCATGACCTTCATAATTTCAGGTGGAGCGGTGGCACCTGATACTATTTCTTACGACG
>CALIEE010000040.1 GCA_938022485.1 uncultured bacterium
TTTTTAAAGTCCCCGTCGAAATAGCCTATCTCAGTTAGATAGTTATCTAACTGACCGCTAGTTTTTCCACTATCTGGAGGGTCTGGCTCTATTTCAATCATCGAGAGAATATATTGGCTGAACATTGCAGCTCTAGTGAGATTGTCTTCTCTCAAGTAGCTATCAATATAGTTGGTCTGGATGCCAATAAGCGAAGTTAGTCCCAATCCTAAAATGACCACTGACACTATTATCTCCACGAGAGTGAAGCCGGCAGAGTTATTACTTACCTTCGCTATTCTCTCTTTTGCCATAAGTCCATTCGTAGTCTTTATATTGATTCTCAATGCTGACTTTTCCAGAGGATGGGTTCATGAATAAAGTGAAATCACTTTCATCAACTTTGAAATGAACTAAGGCGAATTGGCTGGCGCCCCTAGGTGAGAATCTAATAAATGTTTTTCCTTCTTTAATCGTGTCTACTCCATTTTTAAAATCGCGAATTTCCAGTCCTTCTACGAAATAATTGGCATCAGCTAGTTCAGGAAATTCGTCAGGCGGGGCAAGTTTGGTAGATCTGTTGGGATCGCTAAAAACCATGCCAAAGAATAGTTCACCAAGGTCTCCAGTGGCTTGATCTTGTTCGAACTGAGCCTGCTCTTCTTGGCTTATAAGAGTTTCGTTCTCTTCTTTTTCTCTTCTTATTTTCTCTCTTCTGGTTCTTAGGTTTTTAAGCAGGTCTACTTGAACAGCTTCACCGGGTTTGGCTGCAATTTCTTTAACAACTTGGAAGTAGTTTTCGTCGAGGTCTAATACTAATCTATAGGACTGCCCTCGAGCCAAAGAATATTGAAATAAAAACTCCCAAGTGTTTGCAAAGTCTCTCAGGTTTTCTTTTTGTTTGAATTGCAGCACAGAATCCACCCGGGAGTAGCCCAGCGAACCGAGTAATCCGAGTAGGACGATTACAACTACAAGTTCAACCAAGGTAAAACCTGCTTGGCCTACCCCTCGGGGTTTAGCTTTGCAGGTTTTAAGGTTTAACATAGAGAACTAATTGCAAAATTAAGGAATAGTAACATCTTGGTCTGCTCCCTCACCGCCAGGAGTAGCGTCAGCACCCAAGGAAGTTAAAGAAAACGAACGGCCTCCAGCTTTTACTTTGTATTGATAAGGTGTGCCCCAAAGGTCACTCAAATCGGCCTCATCGGCAAAGGGAGTGAATAAGCCACCATTCTTTTTGGTTTCTGCTGAGGGTTTAATTAGACCCTGGAGACTGGAAGGATACTTATTGAACTGAAGCTTATAGCTAGAGAGTGCACTCTTCAGTTTTTGCATTTTTACGACGTTGGTTTGAGCTTTGGCGGTTTCTGATTGAGCGAAAATACCTTTAAAGAGGACACCACCTACAAGTCCAATAAGAATGATCACTGCGATTACCTCAACAAGAGTAAGGCCTTTCTCGCAATTAATGACAAGTTCAGATCGATTTTTTTCTTCCATTTTTCCTTCCAACATAATTAACGAAAATAAAAACTTAACCCCCAGGCACCCCGCCAGCCAAAGAGCTCATTTGAAGCATAGGTAACATTACAGCGAACAGTATTCCACAGACGATTGAAGCGATAAATATAATCAGAATTGGCTCTAATATCGAGGTTAGTCTGGTCAGAACAGCATCAACCTCAGACTCGTAGTTATCAGCCGCTCTTAACAGCATCGGTTCCAGATTTCCAGTTCTCTCCCCCACGCCTAGCATATACACCAGAATCATAGGAAATACACCGGTGTTTTTTAGTTCAGAGGATAGCGACTTTCCCTCTCTGACCCCTTCGATGGTTTGGTCTATTGCCTCTTCCATAACGACGTTGCCAACTATATTTTTTGCTATTCCAAGCGCACTGAGGAGCTCCACGCCACTGGAGAGCATAGTTCCAAGGTTTCTAGAAAATCTGCTGGTTGCAACTTTCACTATTAAGGGACCGATCAAAGGTATTTTAAACTTTAGTGAGTCTAGTTTTTTTCTCCCTCGCTCGGTCTTTCCGTATCTTTTTAGAAAATAAACGGGAACGATTGCAGCTAGAATCAAAAGCCACCAATAGCTTTGCAAGGTTTCACTCATCCAGACCACAATTTGAGTAGGCAGCGGTAGGGCTTGGCCTTTCTCTTTGAAGATAGAGGTAATTTCAGGCACTACGAATGCCAAAAGGATTACGATAGCTAGGACGCAAAGACAAAGCATTAAAGCAGGGTAGGTAATCGCAGAAACTACTTTTCTTTGAAGTAGGGCTTGTCCTTCGTATAGGTCTGCCAATCTGGATAGTACTATGTCTAGCTTTCCACTAGCCTCTCCAGAGGAGACCATGTTGACATAAAGGGTAGGGAAAACCTTAGGATGTTTGGACATGCCATCTGCAAGAGTGGAGCCTTCCTTCACCATATCAGCTACTTCACTGATCACACTTTTGATTGCTGGGTTATCTAGTTGCTCAGCCAAAGCCGAAAGGGCTTCTACTAGAGGCATTCCAGCCCCAACAAGAGTGGCCAGTTGTCTGGTTAAAACAGCTAGGGCTGTGGAGTCTACCTTCTTTCGCGAAAGGTCAATATTGATGTTCCAGCCACTGGAAGCTTGTTTGTCACCAACTTCTTTTAGTGTTTCGGGAAAAAGACCTTGACCCTGCAGGCGCGAGCGGGCACCGCGAGAGCTATCAGCGTCAACCACACCTTTGACCTTTTTTCCTGAGGCGTCGAACGCCACATACTCAAAAACAGCCATCTATTACCTGTGACTCTAATCTATTGCGTCTATTGTATCTTCCTGAGTGACTCTTAGAACTTCCTGAACGGAGGTTACACCGGTCAGTACTTTTTCAGCGCCATCATATCTGAGACTTTTTAATTTATGAGCAGCTGCTCTTATTTGGCTGGCATTTGTTCTTTGCATAATGAGAGAGCGAATCTCATCATCTAGCTCTAGTATTTCATGTATGCCGCAACGACCTTTGTATGAATTGAAAGAGCAAGTTTTGCAACCATGGTCGCTTGGCCCAAATATCTGAGTTCCAGCATGTTGACTAGATAGACCAAGCTCTGCGCACTCTTCAGCTGAAATAGTCACCGGTTTTTTGCATTCCGGGCACAGGGCCCTTACAAGTCTTTGGGCCATAACCATAAGTAGACTTGAAGAGATCAGGAACGGCTCAACGCCCATATCCATCATTCTAGTAATTGCGCCAGGTGCGTCATTGGTATGCAGAGTAGAGAATACCAAGTGACCCGTGAGAGAAGCTTGAATAGCGATCTCTACAGTTTCGAGGTCTCGAATCTCACCAACCATGATTACGTCTGGATCTTGACGAAGTATGGATCTCAATCCACTAGCGAATGTAAAACCAATTTTTGGATTGACCTGCATCTGGCCTATTCCACGAAGCTCGTACTCAACCGGGTCTTCTACGGTCAGAATATTCTTATCTTCGGAGTTAATTTCAGAGAGACAAGCGTATAGAGTAGTTGTTTTACCTGAACCAGTTGGTCCAGTGACTAGAACAATACCATGACTCTTTTGAATCATTCGATTTAGAATCGAGCTGTTCTGTTCTGAAAGTCCAAGAATATCAAAATCTAGCATTACCTTAGATTTGTCCAAGAGCCTCATTACAATCCGCTCGCCATACCTAGTAGGGACGGTTGAAACCCTGATATCTACATCTTGACCGGCAATTTTAATTCCAATTCTGCCGTCTTGAGGTAATCTTTTTTCGGCAATGTTTAAATTTGCCATTACTTTAATTCTAGAAAGAATAGAAGCTTGGAAGGTTTTACTTTCTTCATCCACGTCATGAAGAACACCATCTATTCTGAACCTAACCTTTAAGACATCTTCAAAAGGCTCAATATGAACATCACTAGCTCGTCGCTCAGCAGCTCTGAATATGAGTGTATTTACGTATCGGATTATGGGCGCATCATCATCTTCAGCATCGGTAACATCAATTTTTAGGGAGTTACTAATTTCTGGTGTGTCTGAGTCGGATTCCAGCGTACTTTCACGGTCACTCATTAATGATGATCTAACACCATTAATTGCTCTAATAACTTCTTCCTCTGGGGCCACTACAACCTTTACTGGTTTATCGTAGCAGAGTCGGATGATATCAACTGCCGAAGTGTTTAGGGGATCGCTTACCGCCACAGTAATCACATCGTTATCTTCTCGCAGTGGTATTGCTCTGGCAGATTTCCCCCAAGATCCTAGAAGTCTAGAGAACTCACCAAGAACCAGCTCCCTAGGAGGCTCGGCGTCGCTCAAGGTGGGAAGGTAGGAAAGACCTAGACTGTCCGCAAGTTGTTTGGACTGATCTCCGTTGGACTTAGAGACTGGAGTTTCAGGTAGCTCTTCATCCTCGCTGCTATCAACTGGGACTTCGGCCACTAGTTACTCCTTTTCAACCAGTTACTTGAACCTAAACTAGCGTTATCTGACTTATTTAAAACTTCCCAACGCCCTGGTCTTCCAAGGGTAGGGTGATAACGAGAAGCTTCCGTCACTGATTTATAGGATCCTAAAACAATGAACTCTGAATTTCGAACTCTTGCATGCCCGTAGCGTCTTCCCGGTAGGAAGAATCTAGGGTTACTAGCGTCAGTAACTAAACCAAAAGTGTCGCTTTTCCCTCGCAGTTTAACACCGGGTATTAACCTTGCTCTGACAGGATCCAAGGACTTTAGAACTACAAATCGTTGAGGATTGTTGGTGACTTCCTCGGGTTGAATTGAGGTTGAAACTCCTTTCACTTCGAGTTTGGAGAGAGGCTTTAGGGAGCTAGGAATGGGAGCAGTGTTTGGATTTGCTGCTTCCTTGGTAGTGGAGCTTTCTGGCCTTTTCAGCATACCCCGGTCATTGTTGCTTCCTTGAACTCCAGCAGGATTCGGCAAGCGAGGCTTTGCTTTTAGTTTAAGAACTTCGGACTTCGTTG
>CALIEE010000041.1 GCA_938022485.1 uncultured bacterium
ACTCAAGCTCACAGTATGATAGGCGCTGTCAGAATGAGAAACCTCCGATGGGCTTGCGAAAAAGTTCTTAAAGAGAACATACCTGGAGACTTCATTGAAACTGGGGTATGGAGAGGGGGCGCCTGTATAATGATGAAAGGTGTTCTAAATGCTTATGAAGATTATGACCGTAAAGTTTGGGTAGCAGATTCTTTCCAAGGCCTACCTAAGCCAAATGAGGAAAAGTATACTGCGGATGAGGGTGACCCCCATCATACCTACAAAGAGTTAATTGTTTCAGTTGAAGATGTAAAAAAGAACTTCAAAAAATACTCCCTGCTAGACTCTAGGGTGAAGTTCCTTCAAGGCTGGTTTAAAGAGACTCTTCCAAACGCTCCAATTGATAAGTTAGCAGTCCTGAGGCTAGACGGAGATATGTATGAGTCGACAGTCAACGCTTTTGAGGCTCTGTACCACAAACTCCAGCCAGGAGGGGTTTTAATCGTCGATGACTACGGCGCGATCGATTCTTGCAAAGAGGCAGTTCATGACTTCAGACGTCAAAATGGCATTACCGAGTCTATCAATGACATAGACTCAATCGGAGTATACTGGGTTAAGAATTAAGAAGCCCTTTACTAAAATAGACCAAAAAACAGCAAACTCCCCAGCTATACCTTTAAGCCAAATCTTCAAGGTTTTTTGGGCTTTAGTTTCTCCATAAGAGAATCCCCTATGCCCTAGTAGTAGATTTTCTTGTTATCGATTGGCACTTGTTCATATCTATCTATCATTGATTCAAGGATTCTGGATCTGTTCGGATCTGATTATAATTAAATACAGGCGATGGAAACAAGGCCAGATAGTAGGTTTTTCACATCACAGGGGTTTTTTAGTGTAACGATAAATACAGGGGTTTAAATGAACGACGATAAGCACATACTTTTAACTGTTAGAGAAGTTTCAACTTTACTACGGGTTCAACGGCCTAAAGTCTATGAGTTGATTAAGGAGGGAGCGATTAGTGGTTTTAAAGTAGGCGCTGATTGGAGAATAAGAAGAGATTCCGTTGAAAATCTAATTGGTGATATTCCGCTAGGATTCTTTGATAAAAACGATGAAGACGCCGGGTCCAGCATGGAGGAAATGGCGGAGACGATGGAGGGGACAGCGTACTAGCCTTCAAAAGCTATGCGCCAGGAAAGAGAGACATGGGCCCCAAAGGGGCCCTTTTTTGATCCACCTTACACACTAGAATAGATACTCTAGTCGATAATCACCAACATTCAAAAAATTTGCATAATAGTAGAGCTTAGTAAGAACTAGCCAAAAGGTAGTTTATAAACAGAAGTTGAAGTTCCACAAAAATGCCAAAACATTCCTGCGATAATCTGATTAGAGACTTTAAAAATCTCGATAACAGAGATTTAGAAGCCCTCGAAAAACTAGAGTTAAAAACCGGAATAAGTAAAGAGAAGCTAAAGCAAGCACATATGCTATCTATCCAGTGCGACGGCTCCACCCATCTGGTAGGTCGCAATACCGGAGCCGCTGAGGCAGGCACTAACTCCGAGAGCGCTACCCAACAACAAATAGAAACAACCAATAGAAGAATTTTTGAGAAACCAGTTAATACAGGCCTAGTCAGTAATTTAAAAGATATGGCAATTTGGCAAACCAATCAAATCGTTGAAACCATTGAGCCGCCTCCCTCCAACGGCGCCGACCCCCTTTACGCGGCCAATAAACTTACCGATCTAACCAGCTTGGAAAGTATTCAAGCCTCTGGACTTTCTGAGCAACAAATTACTTAGTTGATAGCATTCCCCCCTATCAAACCTCCACCCTTAGAAAGATACAAACTTAGTTTAGCAATGAACGCCCTTAAGGAAGCTGGATTCGATGTCCGTCCACTAAAAGCGAGCTTAGGTCGCAGCATACCTCCCTCTCCAAACGCCCTAGACCAAGAGTAATTAATTCCAGATTAAACTTTCTTTAACCCAAACAGGCACTTAGAAGAAGCTATAATAGCTCTGATGGAGAAGGGTCTTTTACTTAATTCCTACAGTCAATCTTTAGCAAATTCAGCTATCAACCTAACGTAGCCCTCAAGCAAAATATTCTCAGCCCTTGCACTAGGGTCAACCCCCGCCAACTCAAACTTTTCTTTCAATGCTACTTTGTCATCACCAAAAACTTTACTATCAAACAAGCTATTAACTACTGTCTTTCTGCGATGGGAAAAAGAGGCTCTTACCAGTCGCTCAAAAGCTTCTTGGTTAACATTTGGGAAAAAAGGTTCTGGATAAAACTCAATTTCAAGTAATCTTGACTCTACTTTGGCAGCTGGAAGAAAATTATCACCGGATATAACTGCTCCTAATCTGCATTTTCCATACAAAGCTCTGAGGACCGAGAGACTGCCACAACTTCTTTGCCCAGGCTCTGAGGCAATTCTTTCGGCAAACTCTCGCTGAAGCAAGAGGCAGGCTCTTGAAATACTTTTTCGATTTTCAATAGACCAGAGAATAACTTCTGAAGATATTGAATAAGGAACATTGCTAACTACTAGCTTTCTATCACCTTCCAGTTTAACTTCTCGAATATCCTTTTCGATTGCTTTTTCAGACGATAACTCGAATTTATCAAGCAAAAAATTTCTGAACTTTTCTTCTACTTCGACAAAAGAATAGTCCGTTGATTGCTCCAATAATTGAGCCGTCATGACTCCAAGCCCCGGACCTATTTCAAGCACCCGGTCCTTGGACGTTACACGGGCAAAATCAAC
>CALIEE010000042.1 GCA_938022485.1 uncultured bacterium
CCAAAGCTAGCTAATGATGAACTTTAACAACGGTTATGTCCGTTTTAGTACTTTCCACTGGTTTGTCATTCTCCACCCCGAAAAAAACATACTGTTCAGGATCTCCATCATCCTGTTCAATAATCATATATTCACCAAGACCGAACTTTCGCCATCCTGTCTTTTCCATACTGGGTAAAGAATCATCATCTTTAACTTGTATGTAAGTCCAATCATGTGAGCCGAAAAAGATATGGTTTGTTTTACTCCGAGTTGCTGGGATAAGAATCTTATTTCTTTTTTTGAGAACTGAGGATTCAGCTATCGATACAGAACAAGATCTATCTGGGCAAAGAACTTCCAAAAAATAACCAGTATTAGGCGAGATGTTTATTGCATTTAAACTGCCTATCGTACTTATACTGTTTCCTGGATTGGAAAGTATAGTAATAGTACGATCTTCGGAGAGAACCTTCAAAGTTCCAAGCAGAGGGCTTATCAGAAACCTGTCCTTACCATGATTATGTTCGAACGATGTTTGTTTTCCATTTTGCAATGGTTTTATTGAAATATGGCCATTGTCCAAAAATAGGATTATTTGTCTGTCTAGATCCCTAATGTCCCAAGAGTAGAAAGAAACATTCGTATTCATAAAACCTCCAATTTAGCCGAAATTGAAAAAACCTGTATGCACTTCGCCATAGGTTGGCCAAGTTTCTACTACTCTTAGCAATATCTACTGAAGATATTGTTTGTTTGGAAAAGAACCGCTTAGTTTTTTGACAGGGAGGAATTTTACTGTGTCGAGAAAAGATTAGCAAATTTATCTCTATTTAATTGCATAGCCAAAATAATAGCTTTAAGAGAGTCTCTTATTAAAGAGATCTAAGTTAAGTTTACTCCTCAGCTCTTGCTGATCTCTCTCTCTTTTTGTATTTTCATCGCTCAGTCACCAACCCATATATGATCAAAGTGTTATGTCTTCTTCAACTAAAAAAATTTTCTTATCTATACTTCTAACCAGTATTCTAGGCTGCGGAGGAGGCGGTGGCGATGATCAGGCTAGTGATGGGCAATTTGTCGATAACCAAGCTGAGGATAGCCAGGTCCAAGATTCTCTTCTAACGGGAACTGTAAGAATCATGCCACTAGGGGATTCAATAACTGAAGCTGAAGCAGGGCGAGCAAGTTATCGTCGTTGGCTTTGGAGAAGTCTGGAAGCCGAAGGTTTTGACGTAGACTTTGTTGGTAGCGAAAGAAATGCTTTTGGGGGACCAAATGTGCCAGGTGATTTCGATTTGGATCACGAAGGCCATTGGGACTATGAATCTTCAGATATACGCTTCAATTCCCCAGCTTATGCTGCTGTTCATAATCCTGACATAGTTCTGCTTCATATTGGAACTAATGATATTATTCGTAGTCGAGGTATCGATAGAACACTCAATGAGGTGACAACGATCATAGACAACTTTAGAGCAGTTAACCCTAATGTGGTTTTTCTGGTAGCTGAAGTGATTCCATCTGACAGATCTACGGGAGAGTTGGCGGCTTATGGAAGGTCACTAGCTGAATTGGCTTTGGTGATGAGTACGTCTGAGGCACCGATAGTGAGTGTTGATATGCGAACCGACTTTTTTGTTAGTTCCGATACCTATGATGGGATACACCCTAACAGTTCTGGTGAGCAAAAGATGGCATCCCGCTGGTTAGCCGCTTTGAGACCGTTTTTAACCCAGCCTTAGATAGCTAGTTTAAAAAAGCCAGACTGTGTAAACCTTAATTAAAACCTCGGTTTAGACAGTCCGGCTTTTGCTTAGAGCTAAGATGCTCATAAGCTGGGCTTACCTTACTGACCTAGATCTCCTTAGAGTTAACCACTGGGCTTTCAGCGAGCTGGTCGGGTTTTGTAAAAACTTCGAAATCTCTGTAGGGTCGAAATCATCAATATACCGACTACTCTGCAGGGGTTGTAGTGATAAGACGGTCATTAAAGTTTCATCATCTGTCCTAAAGAGAATGAAGTAGAGATCGTCGCAGGGACTAAACATCACCTGGCTGGTGTACACTATTCGTTGATGATCCACCAGAAAGCCAACTTGGCAAACCACTTGATCTACGTTGACTTCGTGCAGCTCAATCCAACCTTCTTCAGGAATAGCTCCTCGCTTAATGATCAGACTATTTTCGGAAGGAAGTTCATCTAGAATGGTGCCGGTGCCTAGGTCGAAAAATACCGATCTCATACCATCTTGAAAGTTAGTGGATACTTGGACAAATATTTTATGTCGGTATCTTCCAAATTTCTCGAAGTAAAACACCTCTTCCAGAGTGCAGAAACGGATATCGTCGCATAGTATTCTTGAATTTCTATCTTCTCCTTCAGGAGTTTTTACCAACACCTGAAAACTACTACGATCTTCTAGCGGTGGAAGATTTGAAGGAATCAACTTGGGTGTAGCAGGTCTTTTTTCAAAGGGTTCAAACCAGGCGCAAGCTGATAGGGTTACTGCTAAAACAGTACTCACTACTATTTTGAATATAGACATTTTATTTTC
>CALIEE010000043.1 GCA_938022485.1 uncultured bacterium
CTTGATGACTATTTTGCCTGCAAAACTTTGCTCTTCTCTAGATAACTAGCCTCAAGTGAAAAAGAGAAGAAACTAGCAGTTCTGAACATGGACGACTCCAAAATTTACAGTTTAAATTCTATTGAGCAAGTTGGTAAGAGATTTGGAGTGATAAGTTTTTCCGAAAAGGCGGAAAAAGCAGATGTTTTGTTGATCGAAAAATCTGTTTCTTTGAGACAGCTAAGTTTTAAGGTTAAGCTGAAAGGTAAAGGGGTGGCTTTTATTGAGTCTAAGCTTTCCGGAGAATATAACGTTTCAAATTTGTTGGCATTAGTTGCAATACTATTCGGAATTGGCTGGAGTGTTGAGAAGATCGAAAGTATTGTCCCAAAACTGGAGCCGGTTCCCGGCAGGCTGGAGAGAATTGAGGATCCTACTAGGGCAATCTTTGTCGACTACGCACATACTCCAGATGCTTTGGACCGAGTAGCAAAAAGTCTTAAACACCTTACTGATGGCCGACTGATAGTTGTGTTTGGTTGTGGAGGAGATCGTGATCGAGCTAAGCGGGCTTTAATGGCTCGAGCTGTTGAGAATGCAGCGGACTTTGCAGTGGTAACTTCAGATAACCCCAGAACTGAAAATCCAGATAGGATTATCAATGATATTGTAGAAGGTTTTTCGGGTTTAGATGGTTTTAGCTACAAGGTGCTTTCTGACAGAAGAGCTGCAATAGACTTGGCTTTGGAGTTGGGGCAAGCTGGAGATACTATCCTTGTTGCCGGAAAGGGGCACGAAGATTACCAAGAGACAAATGGAATTAGAGAGCCATTTGATGATCGAACTGTTCTTCGCGAAGCATTAATGGAGAAGACTATTGTCAGCCAAGTTTAGCTTTTCTCAGCTTATTGAAGCTGTGGATGGGGTCAAAGTGTTTGGTGATCCTAAGCGTGAAATTAGTGGAGTTCAAACTAACTCCAGAGAGGTTCACCCGGACTGTCTGTTCGTGGCCCGTCGTGGACTTGTGGCCGATGGACATAAATACCTGCAAGATGCACTAGATAGAGGTGCTGCTGCCTTAATAGTGGATAGTATTTTCTTAGAGCAAGCTAAAGGCGATGGTTCTCTCCAGTCTTTTTCTAATTCCATGATGGTGGTGGTTGAGTCCA
Source organism: uncultured bacterium (assembly GCA_938022485.1). Lineage (GTDB taxonomy): Bacteria > Bdellovibrionota_C > UBA2361 > SZUA-149 > CALKYB01 > CALKYB01. Next base: position 1,149 of record CALIEE010000043.1, read on the forward strand.
GTGAGAAAGCACTACTTTCTCTAGCCGCATGGTGGAGGCAGCAAATTAGTTGTCCCGTTATAGCTATTACTGGTTCTAATGGAAAAACCACTACTAAAGAAATTCTTTCAGGCCTGCTCTCTGACCTAATTGGAAATGGGGTCGCGAGTCAGGGCTCCTATAACAATGAGGTAGGCGTTCCGTTAACGATTTTAGCGGCAGATAGAGATGTGAAGTGGTTGGTGCTGGAAATGGGCATGAATCACCCAGGTGAGTTAATTCGACTATCTGGAGTGGGTGCTCCTGATGCCGCTGTGATCTTAAATATAGCTCCTGCCCATATCGGAAATTTTGAAGGGGTTGATCAAATTGCCGATGCAAAGTGCGAGATTGTTTCAGGACTAAAGGAAGAAGGCATTCTGGTTGTCCCAAGTTTTGATAAAGTGCTGCAGTCTGCTTTAGGACGCTTGGAAAAAAAACGGAGATATACAAAACTTCAATTTGGAACTGTTAGATCTACCGGTCAATCTGCTGGGGAGGGCGAGGGGCTAGCTGTTTCTCTAAGTGATATTTCTTCTTCTGGTTTCAAAGGTATTGAGTTTAGCCTTAGTCGCAAAGGTGAGTGTCAAAAAATGGTCTTACCCTTGCTAGGTGAACATAATGCTTTCAATGTAGCCGCAGCAGTTACGGTTATTTGTGAACTATTTTCAATTAGTCTCAAGGAAGTTTCTGAAAGCTTGCTAAAAGCTAAAGGTGCCAAAATGAGATTAGAGATCCAAGAGTTTGAGGAAGCGATTGTTGTAAATGATGCTTATAACGCCAACCCTCGCTCTGTGGAAGCAGCGTTTCAAACCGTGGATTCTTTTCAGGCTCCACTAATTATTGTTCTCGGTGATATGGGAGAGCTTGGAGAAAAGTCTGAAGAGTTTCATCAAGAAGTGGGTAGAAGAGCTGCTCAACTTTCTCCAACCCTGCTAGTGGTTTCAGGTAGTTTCAGTAAAGCGATTTTGAAGGGCGCTGAGCAAGTTCCAGGGCAGGGAAGACGAATATCGATTGCTGTGAGGGGGGATAGCCCTGAGGCTATTTCACAAGAGATCCTGTCAGAAATTGCTATTGCCCCTGATAGGCCTGTGATACTAGTAAAAGGTTCAAGATCAGCCGGCTTGGAGAGGGTGGTTGATCACCTTGTAGTGGGGCTGACTAATAATTCCTGACGGAAGAAATGTTTTATCATCTGCAGTATATTTTAAGTGAGTATGTCGGAGCATTTAATGTGCTGCGGTATCTGACTTTTCGCTCGATGATGGCATTTTTAGTAACCTTGGCCCTTGTGCTTTTGTTACAGCCTTCGTTTATTCGATGGGTAGCTGAGAAATATTTAGGCCAGCCAATTCGCGACGACGGCCCTGAGAGCCATCAAATCAAGAAAGGAACGCCGACCATGGGTGGCCTCGTTGTAGTGAGTGCTATCTTGATTGGGACCTTACTTTTTGCGGATTTGACCAACCTCTATGTTTGGGTGGTTGTTGGTATTACCGTTATATACGGAGCGCTCGGATTTGTTGATGATTTTAGCAAAATTAAAGTGCAGAATACTTCCGGTGTAAGCGCGAGAATGAAATTGGTCTGGCAGTTTGCAGGAGCCATAGCCTTAGTTTCCTTGCTTGTTTTCTGTAAAGAGGGATTTTCTACAGTAGTTCATGTGCCATTTTTCAAGACCCTGGCATTTGACTTGGGCTATATGTTCATACCCTTCACCGCGTTGGTTATAGTGGGTACCTCTAATGCCGTTAACTTGACTGATGGCTTAGATGGATTGGTTATTGGGCCGGTGATGACTACCGCGTTTGCTTATGGAGTTTTTGCCTACGTTGCTGGGAATGCAAGAATAGCCGAATATTTACAAATCGCTTATATCCCCGGATGTGGAGACTTGGCTATCTTTGCTGCTGCAATCGTGGCTGGAGGTTTGGGATTTTTATGGTTTAATAGTTTCCCTGCGCAAGTTTTTATGGGAGATGTTGGCTCACTTTCTTTGGGTGGAGCGCTAGGCATGCTAGCGGTTGTTACTAAGCAAGAGCTCGTGTTGCTTATTGCTGGAGGGGTATTTGTTGCAGAAGCACTGTCTGTTATTGCCCAAGTAGCTAGTTTTAAATTGACTGGAAAGAGGGTGCTCAGAATGGCTCCCTTACACCATCATTTTGAATTGAAGGGAATGGCTGAGCCTAAAATCATAGTTAGGGCTTGGATTATTTCGGTTGTCCTTGCTTTGATTGCTATTGCGACACTGAAGTTGAGATAGAAAAGAGGATCTTTCTATGGCTCACTGGGGGTCAGTTTCTGAGCTTGAAAAACATGTGAGGAACAGCAAATCCCTTCTAGTTTTGGGGGCTGGTAAAACAGGTCATGGTCTCGCTTTGGTTTTTTCAAAAGCTGGCAGAACGGTGACTGTGCTGGATGAGAATAAGTTGCCCGATGACTGCGGTCGTGAGTTCCTAGATAATGATATTGTCTACTACGATGAGCGAGGAGTAGATGATTTTTTTGTGAATAAGCCCGATCTGGGTTTTGTTGTAAAAAGTCCTGGCATATCTCCTGATGCAGAAGTTGTTAAGAAAACTCGGTCCCTTGGAGTAGAGTTTGTCTCTGAACTTGACTTACTTTACGCTTTATCCGGTAAACCAAGTGTCGCTGTAACTGGCACGAATGGCAAAACCACAGTATGTAGTTTAATAAATCAAATGTTGGTTTATTCAGGCCTGAAGAGTAAATTGCTAGGTAATGTTGGACGGCCAATGGCCAGTGTTTTGCTGGGTCCACTTGTAGATAAACAGTCTTTAGAGAGCGAGCTCAGAGGTGAACCTCGGGATGTCTTTGAGGTGTCCTCCTATCAGTTGGAAGAGATTGAGTTCTTTGCTCCAAAAATAGGTGTCTGGCTTAACCTCAATCATGACCATCTAGAGCGACATGGCGACATGGACTCCTATTTCGATGCTAAGGCAAGGTTGTTCTCTAATCAGAGTGCTAAGCACGATTGGGCTCTTCTGAATAACGATGATCCATATTTTTCAAGGTTTGAGAAGGAAGCTAAAGGGGTAATTTTCCCTTTTGGAACTTTAACTGAGTCTTTAAAAGATTCTCCTCATGGTTGTTTTTATGATCAAAGTTCTGAGCAAGTTACTTTTCTTGCTGGTAAAACTGCGGCACGGTTTGATGTTTCAAAAACGCCACTGATTGGTTCCCATAATAGACTTAACCTTACGGCCGCAATAGCGGCATCGATGCTTTGCGGCGCCTCCGTGGGGGCTATTGAGTTTGTAATTGAGAGATTTTGTCCCTTGCCTCATAGGATGGAGTTAGTTCGTGTAATCGATGGGG
>CALIEE010000044.1 GCA_938022485.1 uncultured bacterium
CGGACCCCTAGAAACCTCGGACAAAGGAATTTCTAGAGAGTTCAGTCCATAAACTAATTCAAAGCTTTTGTTAAACCTATTTGAAAACTCACCGCAATCCTGGTCATCATCCACCCTCAGGTGTATCTTAAATTTATCTCCAGGGTTAAACACTGAGACCGAAAGTTTACTATAAGGCAACCAATTCTGTCCTAAGGCCTCATACACTGCGCCACCTTCGACCGCTGTCACCTCAAGCCCTTGCTCCTTAGTCCTTAACTCACTTTGATCATTAGTAGGTTTCCACCAACTCAGAAGTTCGGATTGTGGACTTGCCAAAACAGGAAAATTCTTCTCTTTCAACTTCCACTGAGACCAAGCTTCGTACACAGGCTGCGCTCCTAAAAAAATCACCAGTGGTAGTACTAAAAAGGCAAAACTCTTTACCCTGATGGAACTATCCGAACTCATGGCCAATGAGAAAGCCACTCCAGCTAACGACCCTAAGAGATCCAGCCAAAAATCTGAAAAACTCCCCTCCCTACCAAAAAAGGGTTGAAAGATTTCAGTAAAAGCTCCTATCACTACACAAAGAGCGAGAGCCACTAGAGCAGATTGAAACAGGTTTCTCCCTCTACCAGCCAGCCAGTCTGTCAAAAGCCAAGCTAATATAAAAAATACTGGCAAATGAAGAAAATCAACCATCCGCCTGTAATGATGCTCACTTTTGGATAGATCCAGCTCAACAAAACTTCCAACCAACAAAGCTATAAGTAGCAACGGCAAGAAAGGCCCCGCCGAGACTGTTTTCTTTAACAATGAATTTTCAGACGCCTTTGACATCCCTCTCCAAAAAACAAAACTAGCTAGACTCTTTAATTAGATTTCGGTTTTAATAACAGTCTATGATAGGTTCCCTCGTATCCGATACACTATAAACCTTTGAAACTAACTTTGTGAAAGAAAAAGCTTCAAGTTTCTTTAAGACTGCTCAGGACCAAATATCTAGTGCTGTTGAAGCTACTGATGGAAAGGCCTGCTTTGAGGAAGATCTCTGGACTAGAGAAGAGACTAGCTCTAGTGGGACAACCATGGGCGGTGGTGGTGGAAGGACCCGCGTCCTCAGTGGTGGCTCTATCTTTGAACGAGCTGGGGTGAACTTTTCTGAAGTAAGCGGCGGTCTCGCCGCGGAAATGTGTCAAAAGCTAGTTGGAATTGGTGAACAACTTCCCTTTTATGCCACTGGAGTGTCTTTGGTTTTTCATCCTCTGTCACCAATGGTTCCCACGGTTCATGCAAACTTTCGATACTTGGAGGTAGGTGAAAAGAAATGGTTCGGTGGAGGAACTGATCTAACTCCCTATGTGCTGTTTGAGGAGGATGTCGTCCATTTTCATCAGCACTTGAAAACTATTTGCGACAAACACGAGTTGGCCAGCTACCAAGACTTTAAGAAAGCATGCGATCAGTATTTTTACCTCCCCCACCGAGGCGAACACCGAGGAATCGGTGGAGTCTTCTTTGACTACCTTGGTAGAGATGATGATAGCCAACCCGAGCTGGTATTTGAATTTGTAAAAGAAATGGCACTTGGATTTAACGATTGCTACCTGCCCATTGTCGAAAAAAGAAAAGGACTTGATTACGGTAAAAAGGAAAGAGATTTTCAACTCCTAAGAAGAGGCCGTTATGTTGAGTTTAATTTGATTCATGACCGTGGCACTCAATTCGGGCTTAAAACCGGAGGCAGGACGGAATCGATTCTAATGTCCCTGCCACCACTCGTGAGTTGGGAATATAACCATCAACTAGAGGCTGGTTCTGCGGAATCCCGTCTACTAGAAGTGCTAAGCAATCCAATAGACTGGATTTAAATTTTGTCTTTCAACCTAATTTCAAATACTTAGCCATAAAAAAACCCAACTAAAATTAACGACTCTACTCTTTATAATATGTCATTTCTGATATATTATATGTCCCTTCTGCACCGCGAGTGGGAGTAGTTCAGTTATATTTAATCTTTTGAATTTTGAAATCAAGAGAGGTTTTCAACTGAAAACGGTGCAAAAAACAACCCCTCTCTGCTCAAACCTAAAGCAGACAGCTCTTTATTCCATACACTGGTTCCCCAACCCAGTTTCTGCTCCCCAGCCATAGGGAAGCGAGTAGTCAGCAAAGATAAATTTTGAAAGTGAAGCTAATTCAGGCTTCTAACTTTTTAGGAGGTTTTATATGTCTAGTTCAAAGAACAGAGATGGTCCAGCTAAGGTCGAGAAGAAATTCCTATATGGACAAAGACTGATCGAGGGTGTTTTTAATAACTTGGTTAACGCCATAGCACGCACCGAAGAGTCTGGTGGTTACGCCACCTTTCCAGTCTTGGAAACTCTTTTTCATATTGAAGAACTGGGTCGGAAGACTGAGGTGATTTTACCACTAGAGTCAATTAGTGATATCATCAAAAGTCCTTCGAAACCTATTATTAGGCGCTATCGAGATTATCGGGACGCACCTGTCACTTGGAACTATATGTGGACAATTCTGACCACAGAGTTCTCTGACAACAGTAGCACTATTTCACGGGTCAATTCTTTAAGTAGAAGAGAGCTTAGATTCTTACAAAAAGTCGCCTTTGTTTTCTCGCGTCGAGATTTCATAGTAGCTCTTGAGGCCACTCATTACGCTCTTCTTAGCGCCGGGAAGTTTCGAAAAAAAGGTGATGCTGGTGACGAAGAGCCGGATGTTCACTACATAGAACATCTAATCGTTGCGGTTCTACTGGCTATTGCTCTTGGAGCCGATTTTCTTACCCTGCTTGCCGTTCTGATGCATGACAACCTGGAAGAAGCTCCAGAGTTTTGGGACATAGATAGAGTTGAACAATGGCTGGGTCCTCTAAGTCTTGCGGTAAAAGCAATGACCAAGGATCGTGAAGCTGAGAAAATGATGACTGTTGACGAGAAGAAGAATGCCCAAAGGATTAAAATTCGAGACTTATTCGAATCTAATCGTGGACTTGGACGCTTTGCTTTACAATGTTCCTATTTCAACCAGCTAAGTATTTTACTGGAAGATACTAGAAAAGCTGAGCGAAGAATTAACGGGACAGGGCATCCACCTGGCGAGCTAATAGCACGACTAGCAGACCACCTGGATTTTTTTGAGGAATATGCTCAAACTAAAGGCTCTGGTATCCATCCCTATTGGTGCAGTTTGTTTCAAAAGAATGTGCAAACTTACTATGAGGTAAGCATGCGCAATCTAACTCCTCAGCCAGATTTTTCTAACGCTGAGTTGATAAAATTTCGCTTAAGACCGGCTGCCATGGGCACTCCTTATGACATCCATCAATAAAAACTCCCCCTACGCTTTCACAGGTAGGGGCGGAGGTTTTTAAAAGCCCTTTGGCTTCATTTTCAAGGAAAGTCTTTGCCCCCTCTAAAGATTGGAGCAAATGAAATAGAACTGGTTTTGAAATGGATGCGGAGGCAGGATTTGAACCTGCGACCTCCGGGTTATGAGCCCGACGAGCTACCAGACTGCTCTACCCCGCGCGGGGATAGTGCTGCATTGGTCTCAAACTGTCAAGTCCAACCAAAAATTGCCTAAGAAAGCTCTCGAAAATCAACTTTTTTGAACCTGCCTATTTTCAGATTAGACAGCTTATAAGGCCCGAACTCTACTCGGACCAACTTTTTTACCGGATGCCCACAAGCAGAAAACAGTCGCTTGACGAAGTGATTTCGACCCTCTGTCACAGTCACTTCAACCACCGGACGACCACCAAGATCAGCATCTTTAAGTCTATTCGAATTAGGAATTTTCGCTTCAGTACCTTTTCCAAAGCCATCTTCAAGCTCAACTCCTCTTTCAAGTTTCTTTAACAACTTAGCATTCGGTATTGGGCTAACTTCTGCCAAGTAGGTTCTCGGCACTTCGAAGCTAGGGTGGAGAAGTTTGTTTATATAATCACCGTCGTTAGTCATTAACAGTAAGCCACTGACATCATAGTCCAACCGCCCAGCCGGAACTAGTCTAACTGAAAACTCCTCTAAAAAATCCGCCACGCAAGGCCGACCTTGAGGATCAGACAAGGTGGAAATAACCTTGTCTGGTTTATTAAAAATATAGATGGCACGTTTCTCAGGTTTAACCTCTTTCCCATCAAAAAGAACCCTGTCTTTAACGGGATCAACCTTAGCTCCCATCTCAGTCAGAAGCTTTCCATTGATCGATACTCGCCCCTCGCCTATCGCAGCTTCCACACCTCTACGAGAGCCCAGTCCGGCCTGAGCTAAAAAACGGTTAATTCGGATGAGGGTATCGGAAGACAAATCTAACTTAAATTAGAATGGATAGCTTGAAAAGCTAACCCACTGAAGCTTGCTGCTCAAAGCCCTGATCAGCTTCAGTATCAAGCTCTAAGTCTTCTTCAGCTTCAGAACTAGCTTCACCTGGATCATTTTCAATCCTTTCCAGTTCAGCAAGCGTTGGTAAATCTGAAAGGTCGCTAAGACCAAATTTTTCAAGAAAGACTTCCGTTGTGCCGTAAAGAGCAGGATTACCAATCGTGTCTTCCTTTCCAACGACTCTCACTAGCTTGGCGTCTAGCAATGTCTTTAAGGTTGGAAGCGCATCCACTCCCCTAACCGATTCAATATCGGCCCGGTGCACTGGTTGCTTATAGGCAATAACAGAAAGAGTTTCAGCCGCTGCCCTACTAAGGCGCCTAGATTTTGGTGGATGTAGCCGTCTCATCACAGGAGCTAGGCCTGGGGCCGTTCGCAACTGCCATTTCCCCGCGACACTCTTCAAAGAAAAGCCGTGAATAGAATCATCATAAAGGTCCACTAAACCTTCCAAGGCCGCTTCCACGCTTTCCACCTCGCGCTCAAGAACTTTGGCTACCTTAGAAGCCGACACCGGACGAGAAGAGGCTAAAAGTATTGCACTGATCTTCGAGCTCAAGCTTAAACTAGTGGATGCAGAGTCTAACTCCCCTTCACCAGTATTGTTTTGCTCGTCATCGTTTTGCTCTTTACTAGACATTGATTATTTACCTATTTCTTTGAAAAATTCTTAGCTAAGACGAAACTACCCGCTATAGGCTTCCGCCACATCCGACTCTTCTTTTAGACTCTCTTTAAGCTCTTTTTCATCCGCCTCAAGCATCTTCAAGCTAAGACGAATCTCACCTCGGTTACTCTCTTGAACAGCAGACACCAAGCCTCTTTTCATTAACTCAAGGACCGATATGAAACTACCAATCACAACACTTTTGGCAGCTCCTTCGCTCACCTTTTGGCCACCCGAGGAATTGCTTCTAAGAAGAGAGCTGAAATTACTAATTGAGCCAGACTTCAAAATATCCAAGGTGCTCATCATCATCTTGACTACATTGATAGGCTCGAGTTTTACCCGATAAGACTTAATAGTCTCTCCAACCCGGTTTAACAACTTAACGAACATCCTACCCAAGTCAGTCCCGTCGTTAGTAACTTCAATATCCTCATCCTCCACTTCAAGTGGAACTTCGATCTTACCCTTGCGAGTGAAAGTATCCACCCCTAACTGTGGCGAAGAAGATAAAAATCGAGCTTGCTTCTTTGTAATTTCATACTCCCGAATTCTAGCGCGTAGCTCTTCGAGGTATTCCGGGTCTACGTCATCTGGAAGGTCTTCCAAACTATTGGGGAGCTTCTCACTAGGAAGAAGCATTTGGCTCTTTAGCGCTATTAGGGTTGCCGCGATAACTAGGTATTCTGCTGCACGATCCAGATCCAAAGAACTGGCTTGGGTGACAATTTCGAGGTACTGCTCAGCTAGTTCTGTCATTTCGACTTCTTCGATACTGACTTCTCTTTGCTGAACAAGATGAAGCAAAAGGTCCATTGGCCCTTCAAAAAAGCGAAGCTTGATATCAAACTCCTCCTGTCTAAAGGCATTACTAAGCTTCTGCTCCGCAGAAACACCTGAGTGGACCTGATGCTGGCCCGATATACTAGAAGATTGGTCCAAAATTAATCCCTAATTCTCTCTTAGTCACTCAAAGACAGATATAATGCCCCTAGAAGGCCAATATCCCGAGCGTTACTATAGGTTAAATGAAGTAATCTATAAAGCAAAAATGGGAAATGTTACTAATTTTATGAGGAATTGTCAGGCTCTAAAGGCTGGTGGTTTAAATAAAGTGTTCAGGTGGCTATCGCTGAGCCGCAAAAATAACAATGCAGCTAACGAAGCAGCCTACTGAAGAGCTTGGCGGGTGCTGTTAACAGCCACCCCTGGCTCTTCTCCGTTTAGCAAAGCTTGAGCGTCGTCACGTATCATCGAAGAAAGACCGTTGATGAGTTTTACGTGACGGGAAACCTCTTTCCAATCCTGACGCTCTATATGAACCTCTAACTGCTTTGCTAAAGCCCGTTGTTTACCAACGATGCGCTTGTATTGCTCTACGTGCTGCATGATATGAACTGGCACTCCCGACTTTTTTCTCAAAGAACCACTAGTCAATTCAATTGACTTCTCTAGCTCTTCAAACGAGGCCATCAATTTTTCCACAAGACGCTGAGACATGAATATTTACTCCTAAACATACCGGCTCATAAAACAACCTACCGGCTTACGACCCCTAATCTGCCAAAAAAAGGCTGTCGCTTCAAAATAAGTCCTAAGTAGCTGGAATCACGAGTAATGGTTAGACCAGATCGATCAAATTCGTACACATTTCGCCCTCTAAGGACTACTCGTTGGGAAAAAAAATCATCAATCAGTCAAAGCAGTGGATAAACTAGGGAAGAGGCCCTATCCCAATAGCATTTCTTAGTTCGGCCATGGTGTCGGCGGCTTCCTCTCGAGCCTTCTTCGCTCCCTGACGAAGAACATCTTCCAGATCGTCAGGTCTTGAAACCCAGTCTTGATAGGACTCTCTTAAGGGGGCCAATTCTTGGTTCATGACTTCAAATAAATCTAACTTAGCCTCGCCATAACCCATACCGCCTGCAGAATATTTATCGGCTAAAGCTGCTTGTTGAGACTCATCAGCAAAAAGCTTGTAGAGTTTAAAAACATTGCAAGCCTGTGGATCCTTTTTGTCCTCGACTCCCAACGAATCAGTGACTATCTTCATCACTTTCTTTTTTAGTTTTTTCTCCGTCTCGAACAAACCAATATAATTATCATAGCTCTTAGACATCTTCCTGCCATCCAAGCCTGGAATAACACCTGTCGCTTCTTCAATCATCGGCTCAGGCACAGGGAATATTTCACCGTAAGCCAAGTTCATCTTTTGGGCTATCTCACGGGTCATTTCAATGTGCTGTTTTTGATCAGCACCAACTGGGATCAGGTTAGCTTTATAAAGCAAAATATCCGCAGCCATTAAAATCGGATAATACATCAGCCCTGAATCCACTTTATCCCCTTTCGCGCGGGCATCTTTGAGAGCATGGCCTCGTTCCAATAGACCTAAAGGAAAATTACAAGCCAAAATCCAAGACAACTCACAAACCTCGGGAAGATCCGACTGTCGGAACAAAACCGTCTCTTCCGGATCAATTCCAATTGCCAGATAAGCAGCAGCCAAAGAATGGGTGTAGCCTCTAAGCTCCTTGCCATCCTTCACAGTATTCAGAGCATGCAAGTCAACCACACAAAAGAAAGTCTCATGCTCTTTGGCTAGATGAACAAAACGCTTCATCGCGCCTAGGTAGTTGCCAACATGAACCTGCCCAGCCGAAGGCTGAACCCCTGACAAAACTCGTTTTTTCTTATCCTTCGACATTCCCCTTCGAACGGTCCCTTTTGATTGATAGAGCTACAATAAATTCAGAGGCTAAGGCTATCAGTTATGCGAGCCGTTTGCTCTTAAAATCTCGAAAACCAGAGCCGCTCCAGCTTGAGCTACATTTAGCGATTCAAGTTTGCCAGACATTGGAAGCTTGACCAGACCGTCACAGCTTTTCTCTGTTAGTCTGCGAATTCCCTTCTCTTCACTACCAAGCACTAAGGCGAGTGGAGTGGGTAAAGCGGATTGATATATGGAGACAGTTTCTCTATCCCCAAGGGCGCTATGACTAGTTGCTCCATACACCCAGACATCCGACTTTTTTAATTCATCTATAGCTCGACTCAAATTAGCTACCGAGGCCCAAGGCACCAGCTCGGTAGCTCCCATACTAACTCTTCGTACCGCTGGGCTCACCCTTGCGGCATTATCTTTAGGAATTATCAAACCGGTTAAGCCTGCCGCAGCCGCCAAACGAAACAAGCTACCAAGATTATGAACATCGGAAATCTGGTCAAGCACCAAAAAAAATGGCTGCCCATCGCTGTCCTGAAGACCATGGAGCAAATCCTCTAGCGAACTCTGACCTGAGCCATCCAGCTCAGCCACAACACCTTGAGATGAGAGCTTGTCGAATTTTTCATCGAATTCACTCTCACTAAGTACACGAGACCTACTCTGGTGCTTCCCAGCTGATACCAGCTGCTTCAAACGAGAATCATTTTCCCGAACTTCCGATATATATATCGATCTTATTCTTTCAGGAGCATGCCTAAGCACCTCCTCAACCCCGTTAATACCGGGCAGCAAGTTAGCCTCTGTCTTCTGTTTTTGATTTCTAGCCATTTTTCTCCGGGGCTTTTGTAGCAGTTAGTTGAAGAAAAGGTAAGCCACAGGCGAGCAATCTCCGAGTAAAAATTCTAAATTATAGCTGCTTAGGTAAGTTTTCCTATTCTCAAGCCAGCGATAATCTGCTTAAAGTAAGACATCAAAGAATCCCAAGTTTATTTGCATTCGAGGAGCAAGTAGCTAGATGATTGTCCAGTGCTCAAATTGCCTGACTAGGTACTCGATTGACGGGGCCAAGGTGGAAAGCAGTGATAACCCGCGCTTTCACTGTTCCCGCTGCGACCACTATTTTGAGCTAAACAGTGCCGCCAGCAAAGAAACGCCTGGGGCGGTTGTTGATTTCAACGAAGAGCTTGCTCCACCACCGAAGGAAGGTGAGCAAATGAGTCTACTGGAGGCCATGTCCAAACCTGCTCCGGCAATAGAACAAGCTAACTATGGAATTAGCTCAGTTGATGATGAAGAGCTAGACGAAGGCTTCGAAGCTTTTTCAATGGAAGATGAACTGGGAGAGGCTCTAAGCCTACCTCCCCATCAATCTGAAACTGAAAGCCCTCTGAACGAAACTTCAAATGAAGCAACAGCGGAATTCTTAATACCTTCAATCTTCGAGGAGACGAACCTAGAAGTTGCGAAAGAGTTTAGTTTGGATGGCTCGTCAGAAAATAAAATAGCCGAGAAAAGTGAATCTGAACTATTGAGACAATTCTCAATAAACGATTTATCCATAGCAGCGGAAATTGAACGCACTACAATTAAAAGTAATTTCCCCGGAGGCCCCGCTGTAAATTGGCCATCGCCTCAAATGCCTGTGCTCCCTGGACAGGTCTATGATTCAAGCCAAACTGAGTTTGAACAAGTTAAAGAGCATACGGAAATTGGATCTACCGATATTGAGCTACCGAGCAGCTATTACCCTTCCTCATCAGAAGCTAAAAATAGCAGTTATATAGCCGGGGCTAATCTATGTTTTCGGGATACGTGGAAAAAAATTGCGATCTCTTGCACTATTCCACTTTTACTCTTGGCTACAATTTTCTTACTAAGCCAAAAAATGGATCAACTTCCAGGGGTAGTGAAAAGTTACCTAGCATTGACCCCTGGAGACATTGAGGCTGTCCCACCACCGGGTTTGCAGATCGTAGGCTTGAACTCAAAGGAACGCATGCTGGATAACGGAACCGTCTTGCTCGACTTTTCGGGAGAGATTTTTAACGCCAGCCCCACAACAATTAAAGATGCTGTCATTGAAGTTCGTCTGTTTAATCGTGAAGGGCATCAGATAAGAAGAGAGACTGCTTTTAGCTCAGGAAACCTGGCTGAAGCGGAGAGTATTAACTCTTTACAAGCTGACACCATCAAACAAATGCAGCAAAAGCCCTCTAGGAACCCAAAAGATCTAAATGCCAATGGCGGCAGAAAAAGATTTAAAGTACTTATGCTAGACCCTCCTGGCGAAGCAAGTTGGTATAGTGCTAGGATTTATAGCGTTAGGCCTGGCGGCTCCGGCACTGGTTAAAACTGTATCGGCTAAGGCTCTAGTTTACTATTATCTTTGTCCGAGTCTGTATCGTTGAGACTCTTCTTGAAATTTCTTATTCCCTCTCCAAGACCAGAGCCTAGTTCAGGCAGTTTCCCGACGCCAAAGAGCAGCACCAGAATGACTAACACAATAATTAGTTCCCAAGGTCCGAGTCCAAACATGAAAGCTCCTAATCCGAAAAGACTGTAATCTAATATGCTGCTATAATGACAGCCAGCTAAACCGTAGTTTATTGGTGCTTATTTGTCCAGACGTATTGAAAAAAATTCCGAGCAGAAAACAAGCTCTCCACTGGGTTCCTTGGCCCCTGCTCTACTATTTTCGATCCTTCTTCATGTGGCGCTTTTTCTCTCCGGGGCTCTCTCACTTGAAAGCCCCAAAAGTCCGGTTCCTGAAACCATCGAAGTGGAGCTGGTTGACCTACCTAAAAGCAAAGCTCCAAAGATTATCGTGCCAAACTCTGAGAGCCCAGAAACTAAGAAATTAGTGGCGCGAAAACTGGCCGGAAAGAACAGTCTAGTCCCCAAGGAGTCACTACGAAAAGGTGCCGAGGAGGGAAATGCCGAGCAAGGAAGAGCTATAGTCCCAGGTGCTGTTAGCCCGATAAATAAGAACCCGGTTAGTAAGCAACGTCCTGAAAAACTGAAGCCCGTCAAACCTCAACCGAAAATAAGCGAGTCAGCTAAACAGCCAGTAGGGAAAGTACTTGAGAAACCTAAAAAATCTAAACCAGTAGAAAAGATATCTCCTCATAAAACTACCCCCAAGCTAAAATTGGATAGCTCCAGTCTATTTGCTAAGCTCGAACAAAATAAATTGTCAGCTAAAGAAAAACAGCCTAGTCCACAAAAAACGAATCCAGAAAAGAACGAGAAAGTTACAGATCGAATCAGAGAAGCCAAGCTTCTCTCGGCAGTGCCCTTTCAACGTTTATCTCAACCTGGTGGCCTGAGCCGCTACGGCTCCTCTGCCCACCTGCCGAACATTCCAGATGGGCAAATCACCTTGCTCAATGCAAAGGCTGACAGGCATGCTGTTTTTGTCAGGCGAGTCGCACTACAGGTCTTTGGAAAACTTAAGCAACTTGGCTGGACCAACCTCTCAGGAGGAGAGATCAACCGAATCCACGGTTTTGCTGTAGTCGAGGCAATCATGTCGCCTCAAGGCAAACTACTAGGGGCTACTGTCCAAGACAGCTCTGGTCTAAGAAAATTTGACTCGACAATGCTAGAGGCTGGTGAACACGGCACATGGGATCAAAATCCCCCGGAATCAGCCAAGGCGGCAGATGGAAATATTCACTTTATTTTTAAAGCCAAAAGCTGGTCTATTCGTTACGGAGACACTGGTCGGGAAAAGCGCTGGCTGCTGATGGCCACAGGGCTTCTTTAAAAGATTTGGAGAAATTTAGAGGGTAGAGAGGTTGAGCATATCCTGAATGAATTTTTATATTCAACCCCTTTACCCAGTTACAGCGAGATTCGTTGAGTGCTACAATTTAGTCTTAGAGGAACCCTTCTAACCCCACTTGATCATTACAGTCAGATTCAAAATACTCATCACATTCAAATGATTCAAGAGTTCTGCTCGTTAGACTTGCTGGCAATGTGAAAACCCACGAGCCATCTTTTAAACAAAGTGCTTGAATTTCATCGTTCAATACTAAGTCAGAACCTCTACAAAAACGGTCTGAGGAGCAACTGTGGACTAAAAAAAACAACTCCTCTACTTCGATCACACCTCGCTCAACAATCGCTTGCACAACTAAGCTCGCGCAGACCATTCCGAAGGTCCCAGTGACGAAGCCAGCAGTGCCATAAATCATGTTTCGATTATCGCAGGCGTGATACGGGTTGGTGCCGCCTGGACAGACGCATTTGAAGCCCTTGCCTTCGTCGTAAATGAGCTCGCGAGGTT
>CALIEE010000045.1 GCA_938022485.1 uncultured bacterium
GTTATGAGGAAAACAAAAATATAGTGGACAAATAGATCTTTCCGTGATGTTCAGAGCTGGGCCTGAAACTAAAATATCAATTAATTACAGGCATCTACTACTCAAGACTTACCAGCCCTTCCCTGAGAACTTTAATCTCTCCCAAACGAAGGTCCACAATTGTAGAGGGAAGAGTATCCCTTGATCCTGCTCTAAAAACATCCATAAAATTGGTTTCAGGAAAATACTCAATGAAACTCTTAGAGTTCTCAGCGACTGGTGTACCGGAGAGATTAGCGCTAGTCGCAATTAAGAATCCCCCACAAGCTTCAGCTAAACCAACAAGTTCAGCCAATGGGCTCACTCTAACTGCAATGCTTCCATCGGGTGCAGAAACTCCTTCGGCAAAAGCTAACTGCTTTAACTGTAAAACTATTGTTAATGCCCCAGGCCAGTGTTTCTCTTGAAGTGAAATTCTAAGTTCTCTGGATTTCGTAGACTCTTCAATTTCAAGCTGCTCTAGGAAGAAGCTACTCGCAGCCACTAAAGGTAAGCCCTTGCCCCGCTCCCGTCCTTTTAGGGCGATTAAACTGTCTACGGCTTTCTCATTTTTAGGATTACAGCCAATGCCGTATATGGTTTCAGTTGGAAAACCCAAAACTTCTCCAGCAGAAAGAACTTCACCTGCTTTTACCCAGTCGTTCAAGGCTCTAGAATCCAAGATTAGCCCTCTTCAACTACTACCGAGCTGCCCTATGTCTGAGCGGTAGTGCATACCTTCAAATTGAATTTCCTCAAGACCTTGGTAGGCTTTCTTTAAAGCTGTAGGCAAATCTTTATCCAGCCCGGTTACAACAAGAACCCTGCCTCCTTTAGTAAGAACTTTCTCTCCTTCTGCTCTGGTTCCAGCTTGAAAAACTATCTGGTCGGCTCGCCCTTTAAAAAGACCTTCAATTTCTTTCCCGTCTTCTACCTTAAGCGGGTAGCCTTTTGAACTTGCCACGACACAAGCTGCAGTAGTGGGACTATTCTTGATTTCTTTCTCAGAAAGTTTACCCTCAGCAGCAGCCAGAAGTAGCTCTGCTAGGTCGCTTTCAAGCCTTGCAAGTATAACTTGAGTTTCAGGGTCACCTAGCCTGCAATTGAACTCAAGGACATTGGCCTCTCCTTCCGGAGTAATCATCAAACCTGCATAGAGAAAACCACAAAAATCAACGCCTCTCTTCTTAAGCTCTGATAGCACAGGCTTAAACACCTCCTCCATCACCCTGGGAGCTTCAGAGTCAGGAATAATATTGGAAGGGGAAATAGCTCCCATTCCTCCGGTATTCGGACCCTTGTCATTGTCTTGTAGTCTCTTAAAATCTCTGGAAATCACCAATGGTCGAACTGTTTCGCCATCAACTATCGCCATCACAGATGATTCTTTTCCTTCCAAACATTTTTCAATAACAACACTAGCTCCAGAGTCGCCAAAGCGCTTGTCTAGCATCATCTCTTTTAGAGCATCAATTGCCTCAGACTCGCTGGTTGCGACAACCACTCCCTTCCCTGCAGCAAGACCATCAGCTTTAACAACAATTGGGGCTCCCTTTTCTTCAACGTAGCTCTTGGCTTCTTCAAAAGCGGAAAAGACTTTTCCTTCTGCGGTTTTAACACCGCTGGCCAGCATTATCTCTTTAGCAAAGCTTTTTGAGGCCTCAAGCCGAGCGGCGGCTTTCTTTGGCCCAAATATTTTTAGCCCTTTCTCGAGAAATATATCACTGATTCCATCTGCAAGGGGAGCTTCAGGACCAACAACGGTAAGACCGATATCATTCCCTAAAGCCCAATCAGCCATTTTATAAAAATCAGAAAAAGAAGGAATGTTTTCTGCCACTTCAACAGTGCCAGCATTACCAGGACAACAGAAAACTTTCTCAACTTGAGCGCTTTGGGCCAATTTCCAAGCTATAGCGTGCTCTCTTCCACCAGATCCAACTACTAAAACTTTCATAATATCCTAATGTCTGAAGTGACGTTCACCAGTAAACAACATGTTCATTTGTCTAGATTTAGCAGCTTCGATAACCGTATCATCCTTGACGGATCCTCCAGGCTGAACCAAAGCCTTAACACCAGCATCGTTTAAGACCTCTAAAGTATCAGGAAAAGGTAAAAAGGCATCACTCGCCGCAACAGAATCATCCACTGAAAATCCATGAAGCTTTGCTCTCTCAATTGCTATTCTAGCAGCATCCACTCTGCTCATCTGTCCTGCACCCACCCCAATTGCTTGCTCATCTTTGGCAATAACTATCGTGTTGGACTTAACATATTTGGCAACGATCCAAGCGAACCTAAGATCCGCTAAGGTTTTATCATCCAGCACAGTTCCAGTTACTTCTAGCCCAGGAGTTATTGGGCAACAGGCTGGGTCTTCATCCTGGAGCAGCACTCTGTCTCCAATCACTTTAACCACTTGAGCCAGTTCTGAATCGGCCATTGCTTTAAAATCACAT
Source organism: uncultured bacterium (assembly GCA_938022485.1). Taxonomy (GTDB): domain Bacteria; phylum Bdellovibrionota_C; class UBA2361; order SZUA-149; family CALKYB01; genus CALKYB01. The sequence continues at coordinate 2,481 of CALIEE010000045.1, forward strand.
TCAATCAAGCGTAAGTTTTTCTTCTTAGCAAACATTGCTTTGGCACCATCAGTGAGTTCTTCCACTAATACCAATTCAACAAACTGTTCCAAAATCGAACCTGCTAACTCTTCATCAACTTCACCACTAACAGCAATAATCCCACCAAAAATACTCACTGGATCACACTGTCTTGCAGCTGCGAACGCTTCGAGAGCAGTGTCTCTCACGGCAACACCACAAGGGTTCGTATGCTTAATCGCAACTGCAGCATGTCTATTCTCCAGTGTCCGGTAAAGCTCTAAGAACAAATCTAAAGAGCCCTGCATATCTACCAAGTTATTATAAGAAAGTTCTTTTCCTTGAAGCTGAGTCCAAAGCCGCTTCTCACTACTTTGCCCAGAATGACGATACAAAGCTGCACTTTGATGTGGATTTTCTCCGTAACGAAGCACCTGCTCTCGTTCTAAAGTCAAACTTTCAAAAGGAGCAAACTGCTTTAGCTCGCCCTGATCATCGAGCAGCTTCTCGCTCAAAGAAAAGTAGCGAGCTATCGCCGCATCGTATCGAGCAGTCATAGCAAACACCTTAGCAGCTAATTCTTTTCTCAATTCTTGAGAGACTTCGCCCTTATCGTTTAGCTCTGCAATAATCTTGTCATAATCTGCTGGGTCGCAGACAGGAACGACAAATTCGCAGTTTTTCGCAGCCGCTCTAATCATGGTGGGACCACCAATATCGATATCTTCAACGAGTGAAGGGTGAGTGACTTCTCCCTTCTCAACAACCTCAGCAACTTTTTGAGTAAAAGGGTAGAGGTTCACCACAACAAAGTCTACGGGAAGTATCTCATGCTCTGCCAAGGTAGCCATATCATCATCTCGGCTACGCCTAGATAAAATTCCGCCATGAATCTTCGGGTGAAGGCTCTTTACTCGGCCTTCAAGGATTTCAGGGTGTCCAGTGTATTCGCTAATGGATTTCACACCAACGCCAGCATCTTTGAGGTGCTTAGAAGTTCCTCCAGTTGAAAGTATAGTAATACCCAGCTTTTCCAAAGCCTGAGCAAAAGGGGCAATGCCCGTTTTATCAAAAACACTTAAAATCGCGAGCTTACTCATTAAAAATCCTCAAAGGAGATATTATCCTGACGAAAATAGTTCTACTAAGACTTTTGCGCCAAATTTCACCAAGGAGCCCCTTCGTGAAAAAACTATTTTATAAAGTAAAACTAGGCAGATACTGCCATTCCTAATTACAACTAAGTCGGAGTGGTTATACTGAGTAAAATGAAGCAAGTAAACCAAACCGAGACTTCGATAATGGAGTTCAAGGTAGCTAATTTAGGAGTAGGCACAGCTGATTATTGCGACTCATACAAAAACTCCGTCTTGCTAGGCAATTAGCAATAGCTGAAGTAGATAGAGGGCTTTTCCACAGGCAGATCAAAGCCTGATTCAGATGAAATAGAGAGTTACTTACCCGCTCTAAGGATTTGTTCACGCTTGAAATTACTTTCCTGCTGATCTGAAAGCTGTGCTGTCAGTTCTAGCAGCTGGGAATCAAGCTCATCTTTTTCGGCAGACAATTCCTTCAGCCTAGTTTCTCCTGTTTCTCGAGAGCCCGGCTTTATGGTTCTGGCTGTTCCAATTTGTTTGTTCAGGATCTTCTTTTTGGTAGAAAGCTCATCCTTCAAACGAGCGTATTCAACCAAATTCTCTTGTGATTCCTTCAACCTTCCGTCAATAATCTCTTGAGAAATTTTTCTGAGCTCACTCTTTTGAGTATTCACATCATTACCGAGCTTAATCATTAGATTTGCAGTAGCTGGATCAGATAGATTCCCCTCCGCAGCTTCACTATACTGAAGAGATAGTTTTTCGATCTGACTAACTATAGATTTAAGCTTACCGTCCTCTTTGGAGAGTTTCTTAGCAAGCGTTAAGGGCTTTGTTCTACCTTGCATTTTCTCAAAACCTTTCCATTTCTTCAAGGAAGAGGCGGCTTTTCCGTAATTCTGGGAGGCTCTGCTTAACCCTTTATCAAGCACCGACAATTTATTTTTCATGCTTTCGATCCAGGTGGATTTATCTGAATCTGTTTGAAGTTTCGTAGCCTCCATTTTTCCAACAACAGATGCAATCTTCTCTCTGACGCGAGCTTTTTTTAATGAAATCTTTCTTTTCTCGGCAGCAGTCAGGATTAGCTGTTTTTTCTCGGTCTCAGGTTTTACCTTTGCCTTATCTAAATCTTTCTTTGCCTGCTCAATTGCTAGGCTTTCCTTCTCCCAGTCTACAGCAACAACCCTGTCCCCTGAGTTACGAGCAAGAGTCAATCCAGCCTCTGGAAGAGGCTCTTTAATCTTTTCGACTTCTTCTTCGGCAGCAACTACTTGCTGCTGTTCGCCCAACTTGACCTCTTCGACCACGGCAGCCTTTTTTTGTTGTTCTTCAACTACTGCTGCCTTTTTTTGCTCTTCCACCAACTCTACTTCTTCAGTGGTCACAACTCTAACTTCTGGAACTATTTCTTTAACTATCTTTTGACTTCTTTTATCAGCCTCAAAAGCTTGGCGTTCCTCTTCTAGTCTAATCTTTTCTTCGGCGATTGCCCTAGATTCTATGGCCAGCCTTTGCTTCTCCTCCTCCAAGCTCAGCTCCCCTAAAGCCAAAGGAGATTCAATAGAATTTTTGGCTTGAACCAAAGGTTGATCCCCTTGCTCACCTGTAAATAACCAAGCACCAACAAGCCCTGCCAATAATAGTGAACCCGCTATCAATCCCCCTTTTGGAAGTGAAAGAGTGTTTATCTCCGCAGCCGCTGGGATTTCCAGCTCTTCTGGTTGATCAAAAGAGTCTTCTTCGAATATCTCCTCGGAAGAACTGGCCTGAGTATTAGAGACACTCTCCTCTGGCTTTACTGGATCAGAATTAATTTTTTCAGTCGTCTCTATTTGTTCGTCAGCTAAGGTAAAGTTAACATCACTGGTCTGCTCTTCGACCATAACAAAGTCTCGACTAGAATCGCCTTCTTTCTTCTCAGAAGTCTCCTGGGAATCCTTAAGCTCAGACTCCGATTCGGCCCTATCTTCAACTATTTCTTCAGATGAAGCTGGTTTTTCAGAAGACTCTGGCTGATCATTCTTAGCCCTCCCTTCAGTCTGATCTACCTTGGCCTTAAGTGGAGTATTCTCCTCAAAAGATTCCTCAACTACCATATCCTGACCTGACTCAAGATCAGCCATAGGGTTTTCATCAGAGACAGGTTCCTCGGTAACCACTGGACCCGATGCAATCTTGGGTTCAGCGGCCTGGCCAGTAGCTGCTGCGGCTAAATCTAAAGAACTAGGAGATTCCGATCCACTAGAACCCGTCAAACCTAAAATTATACTGTTGAACGTTTCCTGACCGCTGGAAAGAACAGAACCACCAGATATAGCCGGCTCAACCACTGAAGCAGCAGGCTCAGCCGAAAGCAATTCAGATGTAAACTCATCTTCAAGTTTTATAATCTTTTCTTGCAAGGAATGTTTAAATTGCTCTTTCTCACTCTCAAAATCACCGGCGGAGTGAGAAATCTCGATTACTCCCTGATCTGGAAGCAAAGAAATATCTTCTGGTGTAGCTTCACGGACTTCTACAATTTGTACTGTAATATTATCACTACCACCGCGGCTGTTAGCCAATTGAACAAGCTTTTCTACCGCTTCAGAAGGTGGCAAGGAGGCAACCATTTGACCAATCTCTTGATCGGAAATGTCATTATAGAGCCCATCACAACAAAGTAGAAAACGATCCCCAACTTCAACTGGATACTCTAAAAACTCAACATCAGGATTAACCTCTGGTGCACCACCAAGAGCTCTAGTTAACATATGAGCAACCGGGTGATTTTCAGCCTGCTCTTCAGTGATTTCCCCTGCCTCCACCATCTCTCTTACTAAAGTATGGTCTTTGGTCAGTTGCCTAAACTCTCCACCCCTCAGAAAATAAATTCGAGAATCTCCAACATTAGCTAACAAGGCTCGCCGTCCAACGACACCAAGCATAACAAGGGTTGTTCCCATACCCTGCAACTGAGGGTAGGTCTGACTTTGGTTATGTATGAACTCATTTGCAACCCTGATCGCTTCGAAGAATGAATCAGGCGATAAACTACCGCTTGGTTTAATTCCAATTCTGGAAACTATGTTCACAGCCAAGAGGGAAGCTTTGGCTCCACCAGCAGCTCCTCCCATTCCATCAGCAACAATAAATAGGCTAGCATCTTGAGTTTGAGCGAGGCCATAGGAGTCTTGATTCTCCTCTCGCTTCATTCCAACATTGGTTCTAACTCCGAATTCGAAAGTAAACTCTCTCGAAATGGAAGAACCAGCTGATTTATTATCAGTCTTCAATTACTCAAACCCCAAAGTCCAGACTAACCTCGGGTCTCCGCACTCTCTAGTTTTAAACCAAACCTCTATCGTCCCGCCGATCTAATTGGGAGACAATAGAAGACTATAGTAAACTTTAGATTCTTATCAGGGACAGAAGTATCGAAAATATTTTAGATTTTCATAAATCTTGACCATTCTAATAAGCTTTGCTGAGCCTAAAGTTTAAGGTGAAATCTAGGAACAGATTGGGCTAACAAGATTTAGCCCTTGTTACTGCCAAAATTCTGAAAGAATGTGTGAGCCTTCCGCTGGACTTAGTTCACTCTGCGAACAAAAGGAGCGCTGGGAACAGCCTCTAAGGATAAAATTCTTCCTCTTTCTCGGTCAGCATCAGGCCGTGAAGGAAACGGTCCAGACAAAATTCGAAAGTACTCCAGCTTTTGAATCGAAGTAACCTGAATGAAAGCCTTCACTCCACTCGCACTAAGTTTAGATACTATCTGCTCGGCTTCCCGCCTTGAATTAGCAGCAACCACTTGAACATACCAACCTGGCTCCACAGTTCCACCTGAAGAGATAGGACGTACCTCAGTGCTAGAACTTGCCTGAGCTGCAATTTGGTTAGATTTGGAATCACTTGGCGCGAATGATGAAATCTGAGGCTTACCACTATCAGACCTCAAGCTCTCCCTTACCATGGGCCCCATAGAAGCTCTGCCACCTAAAGAATTAAGAGTGGCTGTGTCTATAGGGACTCGAAGAGAGTTGTCTGTTTGAGTTTTTAAAGCCGAGGAAACCCCCTGCTCACGGCCTGCAAACAAGCCTAGCAAAAAAACTGCCACTAAACATCCAGCCACAACTGACCAAAAAACAAGAAGGTGGGCAAACTTAAGCCTCAATGTCCAAAATCCCTGGTTGCTCTCAGAAGCATTCATCAGACTCCTCCGCGAAATACGACATTCAGTAAATCCAGCTGTAGAGGGCCTACCTTAGGTGCCCTTGTGAAAATTTATCATAGGATAGGTAAGTGCACTACAGAATTCCTTAGATCTAGTCATTTTAGAGCCGACTTAACCAAAACTCCCGGGCTTTTTCTATCCTTTTTCTCATTTTCTTAGAGCAGCTCGAAGTCCAAAATTGCTCGTGTTCTTGCTGCCATGGCCACTCAACTCCTAACCAAAGCCTCTGAAACCTCAACTCTTGGAGATTAAAGTACTCCTCTAAATCTGAAGAATAAATTAGGTCAATCTCCCTCAAATCATCCCTTAAGTCACTACTTACCTGAATTTGAGGGAAAGCTTCCTCTAAAAGCTCCAAGCGAATAAGCTCCTCAATTGTTTCCTCAAAACCATGAACATCACTTAGGGATTTAAGAACTTCGGTGCACTGACGACCTCGAGTTAACGATTCAATTGCTTTTTGCTCTACACATTCTTCCAGTGCCAATAAAGTCGCTGGACTCCACTCAAAACCAAAACGGCCCACAAACCTAGCCCCTCTA
>CALIEE010000046.1 GCA_938022485.1 uncultured bacterium
GAGAGCATCAGGCTTATCTTTCTAGAGGTCTAAGGCAAAGAATATTTCATTATTCGCTTCAGCTACCTTACTACCAAGGCATGCTCTTATACTTTATCTCGATCGCTTATCCTTTCATGGCTTTATTCGTGATTATGCCAAGCCATGCTTATGTTTTTCTTTACTTGCCACTAGCTTGGCTCTGGGTGAAAAGCTGGGATGTGGGCTATGCGCTTGTGATGGTTTTAGAGAAGGTTCTCTGGAACATGCTACCAGAGACTGATTTACCGGTTGGTTTTAATAGGGGTGAGGGAATAGAAGGACCGCCAATTCCAGATGTCTTGAAAGAGACTATGGCTATTGATCCAACATTTAATGTTCATGCCTATTATTTTCTGATCGGGACAGTAATGTTCGCTATCCCTAATATTACTGGTTACGCAATTTTGAAAGCAAAAGCTAATGCTCTAGCTTCCTTTACTGAGGGCCCAGAGAAACTTGCTCAAGGTGTTCAGGATAGAGCTGAGTCTAGTTATGGTATCGCTAGGATTACAGAGAAGCAGGATGGAATTAACGCAAGAAGAAATCTGAACCAGCTTGCTAATAGCACCATGATGCAATTTAATGCGTGGCAATCCAACAATGTTGCCAGAGGCTCTTCGTCGGCAGAATGGGCAAAAAGCTTCAATAGATTTATGCCTAACCTAGCGGGTAGTGCTTCAAGGGCGGCTGCGCTAACCGGTCTATCCACTGCGCCAGGTTTAGCAGGTGATTTGGCTAAAGGTAAATTTCTAAACAAAGGTGGGCCGCAACAGTTATTGAAGAGTCTTAGTGCTACTGGGGACAAAGGCGTCCAACGTTGGCTTAAGATGCAATCGATTGATGCAAACTTTAGAGCTTCTTACGATGGAATGTTTAATCGTTTCGAGGGTTCGCAGGGTATTTACGCAAGAAGATTGCGGGGAAGTATTGCGGCTGAAGAAGCCCAGAGTTTTGGTTTTGAGGCCGGTGATAACCAAGCGGCTTTTGAAATGTTTACGACGACTGTTGATACAGCCAAAGCCAAGTTCGATATTCTTAAAAATTCTTTTTATGACGCTGCGAAAGGTGTAGGTAAAAATGTTACGACTAGTAGTCCGGGCTTATTGAGAGAACTTTCTCAAATTGGTAGCGGAATTTATTTGGGCAACATTGCTTTTGATGAAAACTTTCAATTGGGTGACCCAAGAGATATAGATGCGATTAACAAAGATGTTCTCCAACAAGCTCAGTTTAATCAGGCTCAGACCTTGGCTAATAGAGAGCTTTATCGCCAGTATAATCACAACCCCAAAGATGCAATTCTTAAAAAAAGTGTGACCGAGCTCGATTTAGCTGGAGGGTTTGGAGCTGAGAAACCCTTTTCAAGCGGGACTCCAATGAAAGGGAAAATTAGGAAGAAGGAGGGATCGAAATGAGAACTCTCTGGTTCCTAGTATTATTATTTTTATCGTTTCTTTCTATTGACCCAGCTTTAGCTCAAGGGCCTTTCCCAAATGAAGCTGAATTAGAACAGTTATTAGAGCAAGGGGTTGTTCCGGATGACCTTGTTGTTCAAAACGCTTCTCCTCTGACAGGTTCTTTGATAGCCGCTGCACTAGAAACAGCAGGTTATGCCGCCCAAAGCCAAGTCCTTGAGCATCTTGGTGGTATGTTTAATAGCCTAGGAGCTTTGATATACCTAGTCTTTCTAATTATTGGTGTATTTTCAGTAACAATATATGGCAGCTATCGAGGAGCAGCTTGGCTAATCATTGGCCCTGTTTGTTTGTTATTTCTGTTGAACGCCACAGAGCCCGGCTACGGAGCAGAGTGGCAATGGGGAATTCAAGATAGCACTAGCACTGCCGAATATGCCCAGTTTATTGGCGAAATTGAAAATAATCAGGGTGAGGTAATCAATGAGGTATCTTGGCTCTTTAATCGTTATAATATTCTAATTTCAGATTTCATTTTGCAGAGTATCGGCATTATTCTTAATAATAATGTCAATGAGCGTATTAAGCCAATGGCTCGGCAGAGAATGATGGATTTCATGTTCTCCTCTAGTATTCAAAGTGAAAATCTTAAAAGTTTAATCCAAATTCATCACCAACACTGTAGTGATGATATGCAAAGAATGAGAACGATCGCTCTTGGGCGAAGGCACACTCAGTTTAGAACTTCTAGTTATTACAAAGGTCTTATAGAGCACAATGCTAGCTACGATCAGTCTAATATTACGATTCGCAGAAATACCACTGCTTCTTCTGCAATAAATGATATTTTTAATGCTTACCGAGATCCATTACCTGAAAATACACAGCTAGGCTTCCCCCAGAGTAACGCCTTTGACACTTGCAGAATACCTGATCAAGTACCTCCCTCAGTTTCTTGTCGGGAAATATGGTGTTGGATGGCCATGGGGCTTCAGACCGAGGTTCATCGATTACAGGAAGAGGCTGAAAATACCTATGTAGGGGCTGCGGCTGCGAACAGAGATTTCAAAGAAGAACTCTGGCAGGACATCGTCGTGAAGATGAGCGATACCAATTTGGTAGTTGGGGATAGCAGTGATGCAATAGAGCCTGATTTATCTCTAATACCAGTAATTATTGGCGGCCACTTGATGAAAAAAGAAGTTCTCAAAAATGCTATGTCCTCTGGTTTTACTCAACTTTCCCAGCACTCTGGGTACATTCCTAGCAATACCAAAATTGATTTTGAGAAAATGAGTCCAGAAAAAATGCAAGAAATGGTTAGAAAGTTCCAAAAGGAGCAATTTAGTGAGCCTGAGCGATTTAGAATTTACACTTTGGCAATATACATGCCTTATGTTCAGGGAGTATGTTTGTACATTCTAGGATTAACATTTCCCTTTTTTGCTCTTATGATCCTAGTTCCTGGTCGAGCTGGAGCATTCTTTCAATGGATGGGACTTTGGTTTTGGGTGAAGTTTTGGGATTTAGGATGGGCATTCGTAGTTGTAGTGGATGATATTCTTTGGGAGCTGATGCCTAAATCGGCTTATTACGATATCCGTGCAGATGCAAATGATTCTCCCATTACCTATTTTGATGCTGCTTTTTCGGGAGACCCAGCCTACTCGATGGGAATGTATTATGCCCTTGTTGGCGTAATGATCACTGGAGTACCAGTAGTATCTGCTCAGGTTCTTTTAGGCTCCAAAGCAGCAATAGCTAATACTTTGATGCAGGGAATGAATCAGGTGTCTCAACGTTGGGGTGGAGCAATCAAAAACGCAATTTCTCCTACTCAAACTACTGGTATTGAGCAGCTAAGATTAGATCATGCTTCCAATTTTAATAAAGATGGCTTTACCAGTACTCAATCTAAAGCCTTGCAAAATAAAGCTGACTCCTTAATGGCAGATTCTGCAGCTATGGCTGGTCTTGCTTCTGAAGCACTAACTTTGGGCTCCGGTGGGGCAATTTTAGCTGGTGCCGCTAAAGCCATAATCGGTGGAACTGGAGGTAAGCAAAAAGTGAGAGCTTTGCAAGAGGCTGGGCAGATAACCTCTACAGCAGCTAGTTCAGCGCTTAGCTTATGGCAAGGTTCTGTACAGCTAGCGCGTCAAGCACAGACTTTGAGAAGAGATGCGGTCTATATGACAGAAAGTCAGAGACATGCAGCTGCAGGTAGGACTGCAACTGAATTTAATCTTCAAGGATTAGCTGGAGCGACTCGTGATCGTGTTGGTAACTGGTTCGGTATGGGTGCTGTAACTCAAGCTAGTAGTAAAATGAATCAGACCCTAAATAATGCCGAGGTAATGAGAGATCATATTGTACAAGGTCAATCTGTTGAGGCTGCATTGAGATGGATAGGAAAAGAGACGGGAACTCCACTTGATCGTTTTAAATCCAGAGGAAAGTCCGCCCCATCAGGAAAAGGCTTTGGTTCAACTGGTGGTTCGCGAGGTGGTTCTGGAACCGGAAGCGGTTCACCGTAGTAAAATTTTTTAAGTATGTTTGAGAGGTACTAACAATTGATTAGGTTTTTTGCACAAGGTGGTGAGTTTATACCAATAGCCGAAGAGGCTGGTGGTAACTACATTGGTGCTGTCAGCGATCTAATGGCTGCAGTGATGCAAACTGCTGGGCTATACGCTCAATCCGATATTCTTGCCAACTACGGTCCGTTTATGCAGAGCTTTGGTACACTGGTGTACACAGTAGCTTTGATCATGGGTATTGTTTCGATCGCTGTATACGGAAACTATAGACAAGGCGTTTGGCTGTTGGTCGGACCTTCTATGTTTTACTGGTTGGTATATTCCACAGTGCCAGCACCAGCTGCTCTGCAAAGATTTGGATCTCGAGTAAATACAGATGCGGCGATTGAAAGTCAGATATATCTAGATATGGTTAATGTTATCGCTCAAGACTCTCCAACCCCTCGAGTGAGTTGGCTATTTGCCAAATTTGATGGAGTGATAACTGAAATTGTACAAAATGTGGTTACTCTTCTAGTTGATACTGAGTTTAATGAAGATCTGACAATTGCAGCAACTGAGAGAATTTATAGCCGAGTTGTTGAGTCAAAAGCTTCGGATCCAGGCTTCACCACTTTAGTCTCGGTTGGAGTAATGGGTAGATGTGGTCGATTAAATAGAATCAAGATGGAGGTGGCTGGAACAGCGGGAGCTAGCGGAAGAACTGAGGCGAAACGTCAAGCCATGACTGCCCAGTACGAAGTGCTAAAAGATCAACTACAGCCTATACCGTTTAATGGTTTTAACTATATCGAAAGCCTAGGTAATGAAGCAGATACTCACGCTGGGACATGTGCCGGCGAAGCTCCTGGAGCATTAGAGCAAGTAAGAACAGTAATCTCGCAAGGTCAGGCGAAGAATGGAAGTTTGAGTTGCGGGCAAATATGGGGCTTGGTTTGTGTTGGCGCGATGACTGAAGCTGAGAGAACGCTTACCCGAGAAATAGAAAATGCCGAAGAGAATGCAATTGAAACTGGTTCAGATGAAGGTTTAGATTGGGCTGAAATAGACCTTCGAGTTCGTGCTGCTATTACCAAGGGAGCTGATCCTGCTCATGTGACTCAACTCTTAGCAGCTCATCTTCTTAAGCAAAGTCTCAAGTATACTGTCCATTCTGCCATGACTTCTCAGATTGCAGAACGGATGCCTTTTGCTAAAGATCCCTATAATTTTATATTTGGAGCTGAGCCAGGTGAGTTTGGTGATCTTAGTACTGTTGAAGCAGGAGGGGCTAGGGCAACGATAGTTCATTTCGCCGGTTGGGTTCCTTATGTTCAAGGTCTACTTCTTTACCTACTTACAATTACTTTTCCTTTCTTTGCCATTTTTCTTTTAGTACCTGAGCGATGGGGTGCTTTGGTAGTATGGATGTCAATGTGGACTTGGGTAAAATGTTGGGATATCGGATTTGCTACAATCTATTTTATCAGAGGGTTTATTTTTGAATTCATGCAAAATGGTATGGGAAGTACTATTCATGAAATAGATTGGTCTTCTCAGGAGTCAGTATACCGAGTGATGGCTGAAAATGATCCCATGGCTACTAATCATTTGTACTACAATTTAATAGCACTGTTGACACTTTCTGTGCCTGTAATTACAGCCCACTTTTGTGCTGGGGCTCCTCAACTATACCGTGTTTTTTCACCTGCGATAGATAATCCATCCAAACAAATGGGACAGAGAAGAGAACAAGAAAGGAGACTTTTTCTCACACAAGCAATTGAGCAAGGTGACCCTCGTCAAGGTAACCCCTTAGAGAACATGCACGCTCTTAAAGCAGTTACTTCAGCATTGAAAAATATGGGGAGTGACAAAAGAATGCAGTATCTGAGTAAAATGGCTGACGGCTCTATGCCACGAGAGCTAGCGCAGATATATGAAAAAGGAAGACTCGATTGGAGGTTTGGTCAGGGTAAGCTGCAGAATCAGCGAATAAGAATGTACAATGCAATGTCTTCCGGTCGTAACGAGCCTTATTTGAATAATAGTCCAGGCATTGCGAATAATGCAAGACTGTTACAAGTATCAAATGAGATTTCAGGCCGACCTTTAGGGACACCGACTGATACTACACCACAAGATTCTAGCACGACTGCTAGGGCTCAGGGCGGCGCAAACATTTCAGGAGCTCAGGAGTAGTTATGCCTAGAGTTGAATTAGATACTTTTGAGATTGGCAGTGCTGGAACACTGATTGGTGCTAGTCTTGAGACTGCTGGTCAATACATGCAATCTGAATTGTTGGATCTTTTTGCAAACGGCTTTGCTTCTTCCATGGGCATGTTCTTATTTACTTTTGCGGCATTAACCGCTTGGGTAATTACGGCAGTTGGGGGGAACTATAAGTATTTTCTTTGGTTTCTTGTAGGTCCTCCGTTGTTTTTCTTTTTAACTCAAGCCAGAGTTACGTCAGTTGGAACTCATTGGCATTTTGGTGATTTAGATAGGCCTCAGGAACAAAAGCAAGAATTAATACGCGGAATAATACCGCCTGCTCCTGTTCAAGACCAGGGCATTGAAACTGCATCTGGACGACAAGTACAAGTTTCCTGGTTCTTCGCGCGATGGAATCAACTTTCGAGTTCTATAGTACAGAACTTAATTGCTGTTGTGAACTCAGCAAATAACCTTCGAGGAGTGGATTTTGTAGTAGACGTGGATCGCTACATGGAAGTTATAACGACAGAGCTTGAAGATGCAAAGCTTACCAAGTTTTTTCATAACATCGCTTTTCAAAAATGCAAGGGGAAGTGGTTACTTAGGCAAGGTCTTTACGACCGCAGTATTACTGAAGAAAGGCGGACTATATTAGCCTCAGAACTTGGCGACACCGTTCATGCTGGGGCCAATGGAGAAATTGAGTACCGTGGTGGACAGAACGAGGTTGTTTTAAATACTGCGAGATATAGAGATCACTTGATAGAATTGAGGCGTGTTTTTCTTGAAGATGGCTCTGACAGTGTCATACGAGAGCGTTATAGAGATTTGATGGCTGACCCGCCAGTAGTGATTCGAGGAGAACAAATACACTACGGGGCATTTAGCTGTAGTGAGCTGTGGAAAGTCACAGTGGCTCTTTTTAGAGATCATGCAGAAACTAAGTTGCCATTGATCATTGAAACTGGAAAAGACGATGGACTTACTTACGAGGAAAGGCAGGCAAAATTAATAGAGAAATTCTTCTTTCAACATAACCAAGATGGAAGCCTTTCAACAATCACTGAAGACTATGAAATGGCCTATAATTTCATGATTAATGAAATGGCTGGTCGAATGATCATGAAAGAGTTTGGTGATGTCAAACCAAATATTATTGCTAGAGACCTAGATGAGCAAGCCCTGGAGAGAGATCCAGCGCACAATGAAGAGAGTAGAGAAACATCTCGACTGATTAGAACTCTATCTGGTGGTGTTGAGTATACAGCCAAGGGTGACTATTTAACCTCTATGCTTTCTATCCCATATATTCAGGGATTGGCCCTATATTTTTTAGCTTTAGCTTTTCCATTTTTTGCACTGTTAGTTTTGATTCCAGGTAGAGCCGGAGGGTTTATGCTTTGGATGGGACTTTGGTTTTGGATAAAAAGTTGGGATTTTGGTTTGGCAATCGTATTTATGCTAGCAGACATGCTCTATGTTCTTTTGCCCCATGGTCCACCAATTACTGAAGAAGATATTAATGATCCCGGTTTAGCTTTCAAGAAATTGTTAGAAGTGGATCCGGTTTATTCTGTTTACCTTTACTATCAGCTAATAGCGACTAGCCTTGCTGCTGTTCCTTTTCTTACTGGTGTGCTTGTTCAAAGAGGTGGCGGAGAGATTATGCGAGCACTTGACCAGGGTTTTAAAAACTTTGGTGGTCGAATTGGACAGTCGATGGGTCAAATGCACAGAGCGATGTTAGCAGGGGATGAGGCTGCTAGGTCAAGGTATAGTGGAATTGCTCAATTGAAGGGAGCTGCCGCTAAAATAATGCAAGAAAATAAAGGAGTTCAAAATCAGCTTAAAAGAGGGGCGGCCTACTCAGCTGGCGCTGCTGCGGTTGGAACATTTAGTAAGAAAGACATTGCTTCAGGAGTTGCAAAAATACACTTAGATGCTGGTGCTAAACGAGCTGGAAATACAGCTTCTGCAATTTTTGCTTCTGCCATGGAGCAAGCTTCTTGGATGTCAAGTAATAATCTACAATTGACCAAAGGCGCATCTATTGCTGTGGGTTTAGGTATGTTCTCTAGACACTTTGGACAAGACTGGAACAGGGTTGCGGACGCCACCATGGACGCTTGGAAAGAATCAGTTCATCCTCAAATCAATGAAACTTTTGATGACTATATTTGGACCGTGGCTAAAGAAACCTCTAATAGCTTAGGCACTGGTGGTTTGAACTTTGGTTCAGTCTCGGATCCGCAAAATAGAGTAAAGATATTTGGCGATACCTATGGAGCTGCCACAGTCTTAAAAGCTGTTAGCGAAAATGATCCTACGAAAAGAGAAAACAAAACAGTGCTCAAAGAGAACCGTAGGGGTGGTCCAGGGGCTCCAGTCGTTCCAGATAGAAAGAATTATGTCGGTAGCGTTGCCTATAAAGCGGAAGGCGCTGGAGTAGGTGCTATTGAATATGATGGTCTTTTGCCTTCTAATGGAACGTTTTCGTTGCCGATATCGCAGCGATTTGAACTAGGGTCTGCTCGAGGCCATGGAAAAATCAATGGCAATAATCTAAGTGTTGTCCAAACTACTGCTAGAAGTGTTGCAGATGATTATAATTTCTCCCCAATGCAGCGAGCCATTCACGATGCTCATATAGAGTTCTATAGCGGATGGAACTCCTCTTTTGCTCAGGAGACTAACAGTGAAGCAGGTTTAATGTCCTGGAGTCCATTGGTTTGGCACCAAACCCAGATCGAAATGCAAGAGGCTGGAGTAAGGTACGAAAATCTACAGTTAGTTGAAGGTGATCATGCCCAGTATAGCGTGCCCAGTCGATTATCGCATGAGGTTGCTCTTGAGACTTCAGCGTATATGACTCAACAAGCGGCTGCTTTTGCCAAACAAGAGAGCTTGGACACTGGTAATCTTGAGTCTGCACTCAAAGTGTATCACCAATATTATCGAAACGGGACAGTCAATAAATCCAGTGCTGATCAAAGAGTTGACCCCAGATTGATGGAGATCGCTAAAAGAAAATTAGCTGAATACGGGGGGGAGGAAGATGGAAACTGATTTACAAGGAGTAGTAGCTTCCTCTGGTACATACGTAGGAGCTGTTCTGGAAACAGCAGGCATGTATTACCAACAGCTTATTTTGGATTCTTATGGAGCAGCGCTAGCAGGTCCAGTGGGAGCCTTAGTGATTATTTTGGGTTTAATTGTAGCCATAGGAACAATCGCGTCTTCTGGTAGATACGCCATGTCGATCTGGTTTTTGATTGGGCCAGTTTTATTTCTTTTTGTGATTAATCAAAGAACTGCAACTTGGGGCTCCGCTTGGATGTTTGGTGGGGAGTTTAGAAATACCCCTATGGTGCAGAGTGAAATAGAGAATTTTCTTGAAGAGAAGGAGCTTAATAGTGGAGAACCAGCTTCAGTTAGTTGGGTATATGCTTGGTATTCTCGAATAGTCAGTAAGACAGTCCGCGAAACTGTAAGAGTATTAAATGAAGGTCGAGAAGGAACGGATTTATTGCATCAGAGAAGGATGGAATTTTTTGCGTCAATACATTCTTCTAGAATCGAAGACTCAGAACTATTGGACCTTCTTCACTATGTTTATTTTACTGAGTGTAGAGCTGTAATTGAATCAGGCAGGGCTATTCGTGATGCTTCTTTGGGTGGACAAGTTGATCATAATATCAGTCGTTATCAAGCGGCACTTCGGCGTGTAGTAAATATTAATCCTTCAGTTTCACGTTACCTAGCAGGATTGAGAGCATGGAGTCCTGATATTTATGATTTAGTAATAGCTGGTGACACTAGAGTGGATGAGCTGCTGTACACCTTTGCTAATGATGAAGGTTCAGTTGAACTGCCAGCTGGCTACCAAGCAAACTTCGAACGTTATCAGAGAGAAATGAGAAGAATGCCTTTGACTTGTAGTCAAGTATGGGATTTTTCGAGAGTAGGGCTTTTGCTTGAGTCCAAGAAAATAGTGGATAATCTCACCCGAGTTGCCCAGAATGGTACAAATGGTGCTGTATCTGAAGATACAGCTCTAGACTATGAAAAACTAATTCATGATGTGGGCCGTTTAATTGGAATTAACCAAGGTGCTCAGGAAGTTTCGATTACTAACTTTGATAATGCCCAGTATAACTTGGACAATATGCAACAGCTCTACAGAGTGATTGCGACCTTTCTGTTCAGAAATGAAATAAACCAAGACATGCAAAGCGCTTTTTTACATCGCTTTACCAATAAGTTTGAAGCAAGAGAAGTAGAAGCCCCTGGTTCCTTTGATATAGTAGATACAGATAGGGTAATTGTTCAAAAGTTTGAAGCAAGAGAAAAGAGTTCAATGATGACTTATGCTTCGCAGCTTCCTTATTATCAAGGGCTAGTGCTTTATTTTCTAGGACTAAGCTTTCCATTTTTTGCAGTAATGCTTCTAATTCCAGGCCGTCACAGTGGCTTTTTGATGTGGTTTGGTTTCTATCTTTGGGCAAAAAGTTGGGATATTGGTTTTGCTATAGCGATGATGCTTGATGATATTCTGTTTTCAATGTTTGAAGTTGCGCATAATGTAAACGCCATTGATAATGGTTTGAGAGATCCAGACGCGCTAGCTCAAGGTATAGAAATTTCTGCTGATGCAGCCTTGGCAGCTCATATTGCAGTTGAACTTGACCCAACTTTTCAACTGACTACTTACTATACTATTATGGGAACAGTTCTCAGTGCAATTCCTCTAGTGGCGGCTCATCTTGTGCTGGGTGGAATGCAGGCAGGTTCAGGTTTGATTGCTCAGGGTATGCAAAACTATACTGAACATTTTTCTGCGGCTGCCTACTCAGCTACCTCAGGCGAAACTACTATTTCTAATACAGCTCGAGCTTCATATGTGATGGAGCAAATTATGAGTAAGGTTGCTGGTAACTATCAACAATCGGGTGGTGGGCAAGGAGCTATTGGTAATACGGCTCGTCGAAACTTTATACCTGAGCAGTCAGCACTTCAAACTAACCTTATACCGGGGATGAGTATGTTGGATTCACAAAAACAATGGGGAGGATTATCTAAAATCCGAGGTGGTAATGCTCAAATTTATGGAACAGCTGGAGCTAAGCAATTACTACTAGCTTCTCATGTTTTAGGGGGTGTTGCAGGAACTGTCGAAAATAAAGCAGTAACACAAGCAGCGAAGGCTGGGCAAAAGATTGCTGGTAGAGCCGCGGAAGACTCAGTAAATACAGTCAACTGGTCTCTAGAGGCTTACCATAACGCTGGGGAGCATCTAGTGAAAAGAGGACATCTCGTTAGTAGATATAACCAGGAAAACCAATTGGTCGGAACGATTGAGGTTGCTTATGTGGCAGGACCTGAAGGTGGTGAAGCAGTAGCCGGCTATGGAGAAAAGAGCTTTGAGCAAATGGTCAAATTTTATGCAGGTGGAACTAAGGATCTGGTTGATGGTGTTGCGGAAGCACTGCCGGACGGTCCTAAAGCTCAGAAGCCTTCTAAATTTTCATTTGGAATTAGAGAGGGCGTCGGTACCGTGGCAACTGTTGCAGGGGCAAAGTGGTTAGGTGGTTTTTTGACTAGTGGTTCAGTTGAGGAAAAGAGAAAAAGAGATGAACAAATAGATCAAAATTTTCTTGGTGGCTTTGGTTTTGAGAAAATTTTTAGCTCCCCTGGTGTTGACGAGAACACGGAAGGGGAAGAAGAGGAGGAAGAGGAGTAGAGTAGGCTTAGAGACCTCTAAGTCGATTTACTTTTCCTAGCTTTTTTAGTGGAGTTACTTTCTAGCAGGCTCGAAATTTGGGCCAAAGCAAATACATGCAGGTCTGCTGGGCAAGATCTATATAGTTGTTCAACCTCTTGTTGATTAAAAAGGCTATCATCTCCCGACTCTATGGCTAGGTTAATTTTAAACCTTAGCAAACTAGTTCGGGCTCTAAAACTATTTTGCCTAATATTTAACGATTCTTGTAAGTGTAAAATTGATTGTTCAATTTCTCCTTTTTCATGCAGTAACACACTTACTGCACTATGAAGTTCTGACAAGTGACTAAGAGAGTGGTCTTCAGATTGGAGAGAGAGACTTTTGTTTATAAATGATATTGCTTCGTCAATATTTCCATTTAGGTGGGAAAGTCGTCCTTTGATTTCAAAAAAGCATGAGCGAACGAATTTATCTTCTTCTAGAAATTCTTCATCTATTCCTTGCAGATCCTCACCTGCTAAGTCTATCTGGCCTGACCAAAGGTGGACAAATGGTTTCAGTAAAAGTAAGTCATCGGAGCCGTAACCGAGGCTGTTCAGTTCATCTATAGTTTCTATTGTTTTTTGAGGATTGGAGTCTCGAATAGGTTTTAGAATAGCGTGAACCTCAGGGTTAAAAAGAGTACTTAGTTTGAGACGTAGAAAAGGGAGGTAGCCAAGAGCTGCTAGGTTATAAAATATTTTAGCAGCCTCATCTGTTTGACCTCTTTCGATTAAAGCAGGCCAATCATCTCCGACATCTAATTTCTTCCTGGCTAGAAGCATGGCTTCGGCTACTTCAGGGGCGATGTCTCTAAATTTGTCAGCTAGGAGAAGTAACTCTCTTTGGTCTTCAGGTTTTCGCTCATCAATCAGCGCTGAAGCCACTGCGTAGCCGGAGCCAGCAATAGTTGGGTCAGGAAACCTAGCTAAGTTGGTGGCTAAGGTGTAAAGCTTTTTTTGGGATAGCTTATTCTCAGAAGCGAATGAGCATAGTGATAGAACCGCCCTTGCAAACTGAGGCTTCTCTGAATAGCCAGCGGGAAGCATTATTAGACCCGAGTTGTAAAGAAGGGGATTTTTGCCATTCTGTTCAATTGGGTAGTTGTTTGCATAGTAGTTTGCGCAAGTTCCAGAGAGAAGAGTTGAAGCTCTTACGATATTGTTTGCAAATTCTTCTACTGACGTTTCTCTCCATTTTCCTTCTCCGGATGGGCAAAGACCACTAAGAAGTCCGATTGAGAATAAGGAAAAAATATTGGTGGAGAATTGCATTTCAGTTGAATGATTTTCGAAGAAATGGAAATTTGTTTTCTCTCCCGAAAGCCAGTCTTGCAGAGAGTTTGTCACGTTAACTCTAAAAAAGTCTCCTTCCAGTAAGCTTCCACCCGAGGCAACAATGGCTACTTGGTCGTGAATATTTTCAGGTTCTAAGGTAAGCGCAATTTCCATCTCCGGGTCGTAAGCTGACCAAATATTTGCAGCAAAGATGCCGAGGAAAGAAGAAATTGAGAGGAGTAAATGTTTTTCGTCAGGTGAGAGATCTTCTTTTCTCTTTCCTTTTAGTGAACTACCAAAGAGATCTAACATACCCACGCTGGGCCAAGTATAGTCTAAATGGTAAGCAGAGAATCTATCAGAGAAGGCCCTGGATTTATTTAAAAGTTCTTCTGCTCCTGCCTGAACCCTGGGGTTTATGCTGATGTTTTTCATTTCACCTCAACCGAAATTTAGAACTTGAGACGAAAGTTAAAAAGTTTCTTAGTATAAGAAATATCCTCATGTATTCCAATTCGACCAATCATCGGCGGGGATAGTTCTAGTTCGTTATTGCGATGAATGGCCATAGTGGCATCGAAGCCCGAGGAATTTACGATTTCTTGGGTGCTTCTGTCATAATACCCACCCGGGTAACAAAAAACATCTAGCTTACCAGAGTTTAAATTCTTGGAGAGAGTGTTTTTTGAATCTTGCAAATCTTGACTTAAGTCGGATGCTTCAACTTCTGTAGAAGCTCTATGTAGATTGCTATGTGAACCGAAAGTGAAGCCTTCAGTGGCTAGTTGATTGATTTCTTCCCAATTCAAAAAC
This sequence comes from uncultured bacterium, assembly GCA_938022485.1. Classification (GTDB taxonomy): domain Bacteria; phylum Bdellovibrionota_C; class UBA2361; order SZUA-149; family CALKYB01; genus CALKYB01. The sequence continues at coordinate 14,023 of CALIEE010000046.1, forward strand.
TGTTTAGGTACCTTTGGAAGCTGTCCTTTGAGTTCAGTGACAATTTTATCCCTATTTATTGGTGAGGCTGCTCTCAGTGCGAAAATTGCTCTCTCTAAGGTCATGTTTTTCCTTGAAAGCAGTGAGTCAGGGTTGGAACCTCCACTTGGTGTGAAAATTTTATACTCACTGAAAATTTCTACAATCTTGTCAGGGCAATGATGAACAGCCAAGGATAGGATATCTGTCCAGAACAGTTCTTCAGAGCCTATGAAAGCAGTAGGTAGGAATACTGTGGCAGTTAAATTAAATTCTTTTAATATAGGTGCCGCGTGTTGTTTAAAATCTATCCAACCATCATCGAAAGTGAGAGCTATGCTTCCTACTTCGAGATCTCCAATTAAGGTTTGTTCTATATAATCTTGCAGGGAAATTACTTTGTAATTAGCGGTTAGTAGCTCTAGTTGAAGCCTAAATGATTCTGGAGTGACATACATGCCAGGCTCCATCTCCCAGGGAACGTCTCTTGGCTGGACTACTCTATGATACATTAAAACCGAGGAGTCGGTTGGCTTTAGAGGACGTAGGAAAGGTAGGGGCGCCGACCATGTGAGCTCAGCAAGCAATTTTCGTAATTTGTGCCGGAAATTATTCGGTCTTTTTACTGAATTCGGTGAGTTTTTCATATAGCCCAGTTGAGAAAGATTGAGGTTTAAACTGACCAGATGAATCGCTGATAATATGAGCATGTTTGGTAGATGCTCGGTGTAAAACTAGGTCATCGCCTTTTCTTTTTATTTCATAGTTAAAGGTCAAGCTAGCCTTTCTTACATTTGCAGCCCTGACCTCAACTGTAAGACTATCGCCATATCTGACGGGCCTCAAGAATTTTTGTTGGCTTTCTGTGACGGCTAGGTGCCTCCCTTGAGCTACAAGCTCGGGGTAAGGAAAGTTTATTTGATCGAGTAGAGCCTCTCTTGCTCTTTCATAGAGTTTGAAATAGCGCGAATGATATAAAACACCGCCTATATCAAACTCTGCGAGTGATATTCTATTAATATCTAGGCGAAACAAAGCTTAGTTGACTA
>CALIEE010000047.1 GCA_938022485.1 uncultured bacterium
TGTGGACCGACAAAACAAAGTGCGTGCTGCTGTTTTATTTCATACTCCAGCTCTTTTTCTCCGACCTTAAGCTCTGGCGAAAAACCCTTGGATGACAAGATTTTGCGCACAGCGGACAAGTCATTTTTATCGATCAGAAAATCTAAGTCGGAAAATCTTCTTTGATAACCTTCGGGATAAAAGCTAAGTTCAAAAGCCAATCCCTTGATTAACAAAAACTTGATATTTCGATCTTCCAAATCTTTTGAAATTTCCTTAAGCAATTTCAAAAGAGCCAAACGATTTATCAAGACTTGGCCAGATATCGCCTCAGGTGCGCCTTTAGGCGAGTTACCCGATGGTTTTAGTGAAGGTTTACCGGCGCGTCGCTCGTTTTCTGAGTTTTTTAGTAGATTATCTAGCTGTAGAGGAAAGCTGTTCATTTTTGGTAGCTTAGAAGGGCTCGTCGTTTTTGGCCTAGATAAGTTTAACTTACTAAAACTTTAAATTTTATCCTCTTGATTATCTAGAGATCCGCTGAACCAAACAAGCCCTAAAGACCATCTATTCTAACAGAAGAAACTTTAAAGAGAGGGGAAAGTTTTTCCTCAACTGAGTGTATTTGAAGGCGGGAGATATAGAAACGCCCCAAGGTTTAGATATGAAACGTTTTAGATCATTATTACTATTAGCGCTATTTCTGACCAGTTTTCAGGCATGCGTCAGGTATATCCCTTCACGCGTAGAACTTAACAAACCTTTCGGCAGCGACCCTGCAATTGAATACGTGGGACTTGATGCCTTCTATCTTTATGAACGCGAACAACGAGTAAGGCTTCAGAACCTAATTGATAAACGGCTCTCGAGTAAATCCTACGCTACTGACAACAAGTATCGTATTGGGCCTGGCGATGGTTTAACTATCGAGGTCAAAAATTTCGAAGAAATTAGCAAAGAATATGAAGTACTCAGTAACGGCAACATCCAATTGCCTTTTGTCGGCGCAATCAACGTTGGTGGCCTCACTGAGAATCAGCTACTCAAAAAGATAAGACAAAAAGCTGAGGACTACGTAATTGAACCACAAGTTCATGTTGAGATTACAAACTATGACTCTCAGAAGGTTTGGGTTCTTGGACAAAACGTGGCCAAGGCAAATAACAATAGTTCAAAAGGAAAATCCGGAAGCTCAAGAGCCTATCCCCTAAGAAGACCTAATTATTCTCTTGTAGAGCTTCTTATCGAAACGGCTGACCCGAGACTACTTTCCTCAACCGGTGTAATTTACCTATATCCTGCAGGGGCCCTACATAACACCAGGGAACATGGCTCAAGCCATATAAGAACCAACCTACAGGACTTCAATCCATACTGTGGACATGGTCAACCTGGTTGGAGCAATGCTGAGAACGCTACTAATCAGAGCTGCAGCCTATACCAAGAGAAATCGGCAAAGGTCCCTCTGGGCGAAAAATATCACCCACATGCCAGAATACAAATTGACCTTGAGGAACTTTTTGGTGGTTTAAGTAGGGCACCTTTACACGTACCGCTTAGACCTGGAGATGCGATATACTTTCCTCCCTCATCTTTAGTTCAAATATACGGAGAAGTGGTTGAGAGAGGCTCCTACAGAGTAAGAGGAGGAGGCTTTGGAAGCAGCAGAAGCACAAATGACTCAGGTATTAAACCTAGCCTATTCTCAGCGCTTTCGGCGGCACAAGGCTTAACCTACTCAGCTGATATAAATAATATCGAAATTTACCGAGAGCTAGAATTCGGTAAGAAGGTTGTGCTCTCTGTCGACTTCGAAGACCTAACTCTGAGAAATACTCAGGATGTCAGGCTACGAGATGGTGATATTATTTGGGTTCCAAGTAAGTCAGGTAGGTTTGTTGAAGAACATAGTGTCAATGCAATTAACCAGTTTCTCGGAACAGGGAACAACATTGATCGAAGTATAGTGTCAAGATAGCTCTCCAAACATAGTAGGCGGGAAAAGGTAAATAGGAATTCAGTATGTCAAATTTCGAGGAAAATAGCCTAGCGACAATGCTGGGCAATATCCTTCGCTATAAGTGGATACTGATCGTCCCCTTACTGCTAACCATGATAATGGTTTATTCCTACACTCGAGATCTCGAGTACTACAAGAGTAACGCGACTGTAAGTTTTCGTACGGAATATCTTTTTACCCAAGGCACCAGAGGAGGTCTCAGCCCTTTCGAAGGCAGAGTAAGCTTACTGGTTACATCTCTAAAATATGGCGAACAGGTTAAAAGAATTGCTAAAAAAGTATGGCCTGATTTAAATGACTCTCAATTGGAAGGTAAAACAAGACGTCTAGCAGGCTCCAAGGGAATTAAACTCTCCTTTAGAAAAGATAATCACCGAGCTTTAGTAATTTCCTACACAGCTGACTCACCAGACATAGCTTACAAAGTAGTTCAATCCGTTCTTGAAGAACTAATAGAAAACAGTCGCTACGATACTGAAAGACGAGTGAAGAGCACGGTGGAGTTCCTAACCTCCCGAATGGCAAGTCTGAAAGTTGAATTAGTTGGAATAGACCAAGAGATACTGAGACTAAAAAATGGTTTGGCTCCCCTCGTAGGTGCAGAAGCAGGAGTAGATCTAGTCACTGACATCAGTCAAGATAGCCTTACTCCTGGAATAGAAAAAGGTCTAAACCAAGCCCTGAAATATAAAGACTCCCTTCCTAAACTTCAATTTGAAAAGCATGTGGCTGAGAAAGAACTAGCTCGCATGAACGAAAAACTGGAAAAGAAGGAATACGTCATTCAGACAGTAGCCTCTATTGGATCAGAACCAGACTACCAGGCAGATGCGCTTTTTCAAGAAGTGCAAAATTCAATCATTCAAAAACGAAAAGAAATTCACCTGCTTACTTCCCAAGGCTATAGAAACGCACATCCAAAACAACGTTCCGTCAAGGCTGAAATAGCAAATCTAAAAACTTTGTTAGAAAGCAGAAAGAAGGAGCTTTCCTCAAAAGATACTGATGAGGAAATCGAGCTAAGTAAACTTCAGGCAGAGGCCAAGCTTCGCACCCAGATTTTGGAAAAAACAGAAGAAATCTCTTTAATAGTAGATAAGATTAAGGTTCTTGAAAGCTACCAGAAAGAAATTGTTTCCAAGAAAAATGCCATTGGCTCTCAGCTGGATTCTATTGCAGCTCAAAGAACAAGAATTGAAGAACTGATTCAGAAAAAATATGCCAAGACTCAGGCTTACAACTTAGCTGCTGGAGAACTCGAACAAGTTCAACAATTCGGACAAGCCAGCGCTAATGATGTGGGGCTAAGAATTACAGTAGATGAACCACCGTTCCTGCCTGAAAACCCAGTTAAGTTCGCGCATATGAGTATGTATATCATGGGCTTAGTTCTTTCACTGGCTTTCGGTATGGGGCTAATATTTACCCTAGACTCCCTAGATACTTCTTTAGTTTCTCCAGTCGAGTTACAAGCAATTACAGGCGTTCCAGTTATTGGCTCAGTTGATAAGTTTACCACTGAGACCAAGAATCAAACCACAAACATGCTTAAGTATGGTTTCTTTACTGCAGTGCTGGTGCTGGCGCTTCTAGCGGACTACTTGCTGGACTTTATACCCTTTTAGAGAGAAAGAAATGATTAATCTAAGCTCAATTCGCTCTTTTCTAGGCTCATTAGGGCTCTCCGAACCTAGAACTCAGGCTATCATTTGTGAGGAAGATCCTAATTCCTATTATAGTGAGCAGTATAAGTCTCTTGTTTCCAAACTACTTTCCCCCCAAGAAGATCGTAAGCTCCAATCCGTGATTATTACCAGCTCACAACCTGGAGAGGGTAAAACGACTACAGTCTGCAACCTAGCGATCACAATGGTAAGAACATTTAACAAAATGGTGATAATTGTTGATGGTGATTTGAGAAAACCAAGTATTCACGGTTTTTTTGGAGCAGAGGCTGAGCCAGGTCTAACCGACTACCTGGCTGATAAAACCAACTCCAACCCAATAAGTTCTTTTCTTAAAGACTCCGGCATTGATAATCTAAAAATCCTACCCGCAGGATCATTTTCTGAAGACCCAGGCCAGTTGCTAAATAATCGCAAAATGACAAATCTCAACGAAAGTCTTTCAGAAATCTGTGATTTCGTTATTTTTGATACCTCCCCGGTTCTTTTCACGTCGGACGCTCAAGCTTTGGGAGTCCATGGAGATCTAGTTCTTTTCTTGGTGCAGGCTGGTGTAACTCCTAGAAAGATGATCCAACAGGCTTTTTCAAGACTGCGTGACACAGGATCTGAACCTGATGCTTGCATCATGACCAATACTAAGAGGACAAGAGCTCCATTAAAGTATTTGTACGGCACTAACTACAATAACTATTATGATTAATTGGGGATTTTCTTCTTTCGAGTTTTATATAGCTGAGCTGGATTTCCTCGAACAATCTCCAGTTCCTTAACTTCTTCAAACACGACGCTACCGGCGGCTACTACTGAATGGTCCCCAACACCCGCGCCAATAACTGCCCCCTCCCCAATCCAA
>CALIEE010000048.1 GCA_938022485.1 uncultured bacterium
ACCGTAGCCGCTAAGCTTGTTCATGAGGCAATAGGAGACAGGCTCTACTGCATATTTGTTGACAATGGATTGCTTCGGGCTGATGAGGCTGAAGAGGTCATGGAAGACATGCAGAGCTTGGGACTGCAGGTAAAAAAGGTAGATGCCTCTAAGGAATTTTTAGGTGAACTTACTGGAGTTACAGACCCTGAAAAGAAAAGAAAAATCATAGGTCGAGTTTTCATTGAAGTTTTTGAGGCCGAGGCTAATTCTATTGAGAATGTCGACTACCTGGTTCAAGGGACACTTTACCCAGATGTGATTGAGTCTGTTTCTGTAGTAGGGCAGTCAGCTGTTATCAAAAGTCACCACAATGTAGGCGGCTTAATTGACAATATGAAGCTCAAATTAATTGAGCCTTTGCGAGAATTGTTTAAGGATGAAGTTCGAGAGATCGGGCGTAGACTTGATGTATCTGAGCGACTAGTGATGCGGCAACCCTTCCCGGGTCCAGGTTTAGCCGTTCGATGTCTCGGAGATTTAAAACCTGAGAGATTGGCGACACTTCGAACCGCAGATAAAATTGTTAGAGAGGAAATTCATAAAGCTGGATTGGCGAATGATATTTGGCAGTTTTTTGGGGTTCTTCTTCCAGTTTTTTCTGTGGGAGTGATGGGAGATGGTAGGACCTATGAAGAGACCCTCGCCATTCGTGCCATTACTTCTAGAGATGGAATGACTGCAGACTGGTATTATTTCCCTGAAGATCTGCTAAGGCGAATGTCCAGCCGAATAGTTAACGAAACTGAGGGCGTTAATAGAGTAGTACTGGATATTTCAACAAAACCTCCTGCCACTATTGAATGGGAATAAGGCTAGTTTTTCTAGGGCCTTATGGAATCTTTGAAGCAGTTGAGTTTAATTGAAAGACTATTGGTTGTGGAGCAATAACAACTTTGGAGTCTAGAAATGAGCAGCGAAGAGCGAAGAAGAGAGCTTGAAAGAAGAAGCTCCTATCTCTCTGAAAAAGTGGAGCCTCTTGCTGCTGACTCTATCACTAGCGATGAAAGCCTAGAGCAAAAAACAGTAAATACTATTCAAGGAATCAGAAGAAACGAAGACTTAAACCTCTCTTCTGCAGACTAATTTCCACTGTTCAAGAATTTTTTAACTTCTATTTCTAACAGCCTTTTGGCCTCATGAAGTCCAAGTCCTCGGTCAGATACTCTAATCAGCTCCCCTTCGACATTGCATCTCAGTTCCAAACCCTCACGGAAGGGAATCTCGGCTATCTCAACTTCAAAGATGTCCCCTTCAATCTCTAATTCAAAGCTGTTCTTTAGACGATAGTCAGTCATCGTTCTATCTAAACAAATGGAACGCAGGAAATAACAACTTCTTTAGGAACGGCATTAGGTCCTAAGTCTAGAAGGTATCGCACAGTTTTTAGAATATCTTTTACGTGAATCATCTCGTCTCCAGGAATTCCACTATAGGCTGCCATATCTGTATCAACCCAACTGGGGCATATTGAAGTAACCTTGATTCCCTCTGGCACTAGCTCGTGAAATAAGGATTCGCTAAGACCATTTAGGGCGAACTTGGTTGTTACGTAAGAGCCACTACCTGCGAAACCGACCTTTCCGGCGATTGAAGAGATGTTGATTATATAACCAGATCCTTGTTTCTTCATCGCTGGAACAAAGGCTTTCAGAAAATTGAAAGCTCCAGCTACGTTCACGGCCATTTGTTCTTCAAATTGTTCGTGGGTTACTGTTAGGGTTCCATGGTGATTGATTGCAGCGCCATTAATTAAGAGATTCGGGGTGCCGATATTTGCTAAAATATCCTTTGCGCTTGCCTTAACAAAATCTCGATCGGAAACGTCCCCAGCAAATATCCAAGCTTTTTTCTTACTACTTTTTGAATTTAGATTTTTAGCTAAAGCCTTTAGTTTTTTTTCGTTTCTCGCGATTAGAACGACCTTCCAACCATCCTCGTGAAGGCCTTTTGCTAGAGCTTTGCCAATGCCACGACTGGCCCCTGTGATTAGCGCGAGCTTGGCCATCGTTTCTGTATTATCCATTAGCTAAACTTAAGAATTCATCTCTGGTCATTGGAGATTTGAGAAATTGACCCTTCATGGAATTCGTAACCATTTTACTGTTTTGGGCCTGAATGCCACGCATCATTGTGCACATATGGCTAGCTTCGATCATGCAAGCAACTCCATGAGGTTGTAGCAACTCGTTTAAAGATTTGGTGATGTCCTCGGTTAGTCTTTCTTGAACTTGAAGACGTCTGGCGAACATTTTTACTATTCTTGGTATTTTAGAGAGGCCGATTATTTTCCCGTTTGGAATATAAGCTACGTGAGCTTTTCCAAAGAAGGGTAGGATATGGTGCTCACAAAGAGAATAGAACTCTATGTTTTTTACTAACACCATTTCCGAAATATCTTCTTCGAAAATTGCAGTGCCAACTATCTCTTCAACTGTCTGATCGTATCCAGCTGTTAACTCCTTGATAGCTTTGATGTAGCGAGTAGGAGTTCTAACTAAGCCTTCTCGTTCAGGATTCTCTCCTATTTCGGTTAGAAGAGTTTTGCAAAGCTTTTCTAAGTTTTCACTCATAGTTTAGCTCTCCTCTCTGGTGGCAAAAATTTTATTGGTTTCCCATAGAACCACTTTACTTAGTTTGCAGTTTGAGGCGGCCTTTTTCAATGGGGCCTCTATCCTCTTATAAATTTCATCAACAAGTATCTCAGTGGTCGGAAGTTTTCCCTCTAGCCAACTCACATCTAGATTTAAATTTTTATGATCAAGCTCGCTTAGAATTTCTTTGTCTACTAATTTTTGAAGTTCTTTAGTGTCAATGAGCATGCCCGTTTCTGGGTCTAGTGATCCACCTACTGTGACTTCCAACTTGTAGTTATGACCGTGGCCGTTTGGGTTTGCGCATTTGCCAAATTTGGATTGGTTTTGCCCCAGCGTCCAGTCCGGTCTAGCCAGTGTGTGGCAGGCAGAAAATTCAAATACTTTTGATATTGTTACCAAGGCCTTAGGAGTTGATGGACTGCAATATGAAAGTTATCAAAACTGAGTCAGTTGTTCCCAATCATCTTGCCGAGAGAGTGCATAAGCTGGGCCCATGATTCTTTAACAAGAGCCGCGTACTCGTAACCGACCCGGCGCTTCCACTTACCATGTTTCCACCATTTGTCATAGCCGGGTGCATCAGAGGCAACAGTTACACCAACAATGTCCGGGTTCAGCCGTTTCCAGATCAATGAAACTCTCTTAGTGTGGGTGATGCTGGTAACTAAATTGACCTCTTTCCACCCTTGACTTCTACCGTACTTTCCAATGGCTTCTAGTTCGCTGCTAGTGTCATAAGCCCAAGAGGTATCAACTATCTCGATATTTTCCTCCGGAACTCCTAAGCTTTCAAAGCCAAGAATATAGTGAGTAGAGGGTTTAGGCCAAAGAAAGCCTTGGGGTTGATTTGAACTAAGCTCCTGGTCTTCAAATCCAGAGCCGAAAACAATCTTGGGTGCCCCGCCATTTTTAAACAAAGTATAGGCATCTAACACTCGGTCAGGTGTGCTGGCGCCAAGTAAGACTACTATAGCATCGGCATGGGTAGACTGCTGACTGTTGTTTAAGAATTTTCCAACGTGAGGCATTAGCAGGCCAGGCGCGAATAAAATTACGGCATAAAAAGCGACTAGTGAAAATAAAAAAAGTAGACTTAAGGAAATTCGACCACGTTGGTTAGATAAGATTATTGAAAAGGGTTTAGCTTGCTGACCCCATCTTTTTCCTGTCTTGAGAGGCTTTAAGTTCACTTTTGTTGCCTGTCTGTCCTCTTGTATCATCTTCATCAATTAGCCTTAGAACCAAAGAGCAAATGGAGTTAAGCTTGTCTTTCAACTTGGCTTGGCCCATACCATTTAGCCAAGTTTTACCTAGTAAATCAGAGACTACAAAAACTGCAGCAAGCTCAGCGTTATAAACTTTACAGATCTGAGCTATGGCAGCATATTCCATTTCAACAGCTACCGCACCCATACTATGGTAACGTTGGACTTTCTCCCATGTTTCTCTATAGGGAGCGTCCGTGGTCCATATTACTCCAGTCTTACTACTTTCGGATAGAGGTAATAGTGCTGCCTCGAGCTCGAGTTGAAGAGCAGAGGGTTTGGATGATGTATTTCCTTTTGAGCCATATAGAGAACTAGTCCCTTCCTCGCTAACTGTCCCTCGGGGAAAGACAAGATCGAATAGGGAGGCTGAACTCTTTGGAGCGGTGGGGCATAGACCACCACATGTTCCAACTACAACCACCCTCGAGGTTCCACTCGCTAAGAGAGGCTCCAGAGCTAATACAGCTGCCGGAGAGCCAACTGCGGGCCCCACAATTCCAGTTCGACCCCGCTGGGTGAATGAGAATTGACCTGACAGAGGGGGTCTAGCTTGAAAGTTCTGGCCGCTATTAACCGCTCGAGTCATCAAGCGTTTAATTTCTTCAGTTGGAGCAAATACGACTGTTGAGGGAGCTGACTTAACCTTCTTAGGCTTGATTAATGGGTGTATCATAACCTTAAAACATATTTAGCATTAATTATATCAAGAACCTGAAGTAGTACAAAAGCTAATCACAGGTTACCTGCATCTAACCATAAGGGAGACCGCTAATAAATAGAGCTTGATTTTACTAAAGATTTTACAGGTTTAAACAATGACGGGTTTGTTACTTTTTAATCAATACTCGGTAGCAGGGAAAGCCTTCCAGCTATTTCTAGTTTTCTGTTTTTTATCTCTTATTCCAACATTGAGCTTGGCTGAGGTTAGCTGTGTTTATACGGATAGTGATGGGATTTTTAGAACCACTTCTTCAATTGCTAAAGTTCCTGAAGATCTTAGAGACTCTGCTCGCTGCTCGAAGTCTAAAAAACGAACTCCTAGACCTGAAGCGGAGGAGCTACAGGACCAGAGATCAAAGTCTTTTGAGGCAGGATCTAAGAAAAAACCAATGAGGATCCTCCGGTCCAAGTCCTCTGAAAAATCTAATTCCAGGACAAGAGTTGGTAGACCTCTCCGTCCAAACGAAGTTGAGCTAAGTAGGGCAAGAAGAACGGTTAGTTTTAATAGTTCGCTCGGAAAAGTTGACCTACGTTGGGACCGCTCAGCGGAACGTTTTTTCGGCAAGGCTCCTGAAAGAGCTGTGCAGTCAGCAATGACGGCGGCAAGTAGGGTTCTAGCTCAGAATTCTTTTCCGGCTGATTTGAGGAAGCCTCAATATGATTGGCGAGTTGTAATCATGGATGAAGTGCCCGCTAATGTCTTGATTAACATGCAAGGTAGATGCCACCCGGCTTGGATGCGTCCTCCAGCCGATATTTTTGTTTCTGCTAGAGACTTAGCTACTATATGTGGGCATAAGAAACTTTCACTTAGTGAGGCTAGTATTCAGCTTCAAGAAACCTTGGTTCATGAAATTGGTCATGCAATTGAATTTCAATTTATGAAAAAAGGATTCAGGAATACTGAGCGCTGGCATAATGAGGGTTTTGCCACTTGGTTTGAGTCGATGGGAGCCAACTATATTTCAGGTGGTGGAATTAACCGGTCGGAGGTTCGAAACCGAGCTAAAAGAAGCTGGCACCCAGACTGGAGGCCTGCGCTTTTTCAAGGCACTGGCGCGGATTACGCAAGGGCCTACTCCTTGATAGCTGTTATTGCTGAAAAGAAATCTATTCTTAGGTTGGCTGATGTTTATAAAACAATGAGTGAAATGCGCTTGTCACTGCTTAAGGCAATTGAAAAAGAGCTTGGTTGGGATGAAGGAAAACTGCTCAAAGCCGCTGCTAAACATATTGGAGCAAAGCAGTAGATCTAATAAAGAGAATTACTAGCGATAAATTCTTTAAGGGCAGGGTGGGAGTTTTCTTGTCCTTTCCTAATTTCGGTTGAATGAATTTCGATCTCTACCGGAGCAATTACTGCCGTAAGGTTTAAAGAGTCCCAGTTTCTCCACTTAGTCACTGAGTTTTTACTGTCTTCCCCGATTGCCCAGAAGGTATAGCTTTCTTCAGAGCTTTCTCTCAGAGCGAGCAGCAGGTCTTCGGAAAATTCATACTCTACTTGGCAAAGCTCTACTTGATCTTCTAAGCCCTCAGCCTTCATTACGAGTTCAAGCATTTCAAGCCTAAGTTTAAGGGAAGTGGACTTGCGCTCTTTCCAAGGATTTTGAGCAGTGGGTGCAACGAGGACAGTATTAAACTTTTCTACTAAAAGTTTAATTACTGAGACATGGCCTTGATGAACTGGGTCAAAGCTCCCCCCGAAAATTACAGTCTCAGAGAGTTTAGGTTTTAAGTCTTTTAAGGCGATTACTTTGCTCATGCTAAGCAAAATTGGCGAGAAAGGGGGATCGATGTCCTACATTATAGTCAGGACCTTTCTTACTAAGGCGAGATTCAATCAAAACCGCTTCTGAAACATTTAAGTTCATTTTTTTACAGCTTTGAAGCCTAACAGCTGAACGCAAATTGC